>JAEUJM010000024.1 GCA_016794585.1 Acidimicrobiales bacterium | reverse complement strand
TGGA
This sequence comes from Acidimicrobiales bacterium, assembly GCA_016794585.1. Lineage (NCBI taxonomy): Bacteria > Bacillati > Actinomycetota > Acidimicrobiia > Acidimicrobiales > Acidimicrobiales bacterium. The sequence continues at coordinate 74,513 of JAEUJM010000024.1, read as the reverse complement.
TCGAACGCACCTACCACCACCGTCGCCGCCAGGCCCGGCTCGGACGTTTGACCCCCATCGAGTTCGAGATGATCATGACCCCACAGACGGCAACCGCCGCCTGACAACCCGTGTCACCTCAACGCGCGGCAGTCCCGACGGCAAAGTGCGGGCCTACCGCCTCGGCCGGGTCATCCGACTGCGATCAGACGACATCAACGACTTCCTGGAAGCATCACAGATCGAGCCAGGCACCCTGACTCACCTGCACGAATCTCGGCCCGACGCAACCCGGTTGGCGGCCGGACTGCCCGAAGGACCGCCGACGGGAGCCGGAAGCGAGTGAAGGGCGACGGCCGAAAGTCGCGCTGAACGTCGACCCTCCGGTGACCCAGCGCCGCGGTACCCGCAGACCATGCCGGAGTGCGACTCCCCGGATGATCACCGCCGTGCGACGAGGCGATATGAGATACTGAACTCATCATGCTCTTGGCGAGGTGGTGGGACAGCGTGAGCATCAAAGGCATGAGCACGTGACCTTGGCCGCTGTCGTCGACCGAGTGGTCGCCGTGGCCGCGGCGAACAAGCGACTCCCCGAGGCGGAGACCAAGGCTGTGCTGATCGAGCCGATTCTCGACGCACTCGGATGGGATACCCGCGACCTGGGCGCTGTACGTCGCGAGGTACCGGTCGCTGGCGGCACCAACGTCGACTACGGCCTCCTCGACGGAGCCGGAGATGTCCGGCTCCACGTCGAAGCCAAGGCGCTCGGCACCAACCTGGGGATCAAGGTCGTTACCCAGACCGTCAACTACGCCAACGGGGCAGGGGTCCCGTGGGCAGTACTCACCGACGGGCTCCGCTGGCATGTGCTGTGGTCGAACGCCCCGGTCGCCAACGACCGCAAAGAGGTGTTCGCGGTCGACCTGACCGACCTGACCGGACCCGACGCCACCGAAGCGGACCGTGCCGCCACCCTCGCCCAGCTCGGCCTGCTCGCACGGGCCCGAGTCGAAGCCGGCGACCTCGACGAGCGCGGCCGCAGCCTCTTCGACGTCGCCGTGGTCCGCGGGGTTCTCGACGACCTGTTCACCCGCCCGCCCGCCGAGCTCGTCGATCTCGTCGCCGGCCGGCTCCGCCATCCCGTCGAACCTGACCGGATCCGGGCGGCGCTCGTCAGCGTCGGCCGTCCCTTCACCGACGCCCCGACCGCCACCGCGCCCAGGTCCATAGCGTCAACGCCGCCGGCCAAGACACCGGGAAGCCGCAAGCAGGGGCCCCGCCGACCCCACACTTACGAGGAGCACTTCGGGAACGCCTCGCAGGCGGTCGTGGACCTCTACCAGCGGTTCCACGAAGCGGTCATGGCCCGCGACCCCCGCATGGTCCGGGAGTTCAAGTCCAAAGCCGTCAACTACAGCCTGGGTCCGGCCAAACGCGACATCGTCGTCACCGTCGTTCCCCAAGCCAGCCGCCTCAAGCTGTTCTTCGTGCTGCCCGGCGACCGGGCCGACACCGACCCCGAACTCCGCAACATGCGACCCGGCGGGCCCGGCACCGTCGGCATCGGCCACCACGGCCACGGCGACGTCATGGCACCCCTCACCGCCGACAACCTCGAGGAACGCCTCACCCTGGTAGACGAAGCCATCGCCGCCCACCAGCACCGCACCCAAGGACCAGCCACATGAGGGACGCCACCAAGCGGCGAGTCACCGTCGACCTCGACCCCGACGAACACCGCGCCCTCAAGCAGTACGCCCTCGACCACGACGCCACCATCTCCGACGTCCTCAGAGCCACCCTCACCGAACTACGGGACAACACCGCCCTCCAGGCCGCTGTGAGTGGCCGGCTCGGCCAGAGCGAGGAGCCATGACCAGCGGGACGATCGAGAACTTCATCTTGAACGGCCCGTTCGAGGAGCCGTCTCGGCATTGGCGGTTCGATGCGGAGGGGATCACCGACGAGGTGGTGGAGGGGCGCCGGCCGTCGGCGTACTTCATGCCGATCCCGGCATCGAAGCGCAAGAAGGCAGCGCAGCAGGAGATCGTGTTCCAGGAGTGGTCCGAGGACCGGATCGAAGAGACCCGGTTCGTGAACGAACTGCGCGACGAGGTGACCCGCTGGCGGGAGACCGGATGGCACGGCGCGACGCACACATCGAAGACCCTCCTGCGCCACTGGACCGACCCCGGCCGGGCTCGGCGGCTGTACTTCGCTCAGGTGGAGGCGGTCGAGACGGCGATCTGGTTGGCGGAGGTCGCCCCGGACACCGGCAAGGGCCGCTACTTCCGGAACGAGTTGACCCGATTCGGTGAGGACGCCAACCCGGGTCTGTTCCGGGTGGCGCACAAGATGGCGACCGGGACCGGCAAGACCGTCGTCGCCGCGATGTTGATCGCGTGGCAGACGCTGAACAAGGCCGCGAACCCGACGTCCAAGAAGCATTCGGACGGGTTCTTGCTGGTCGGGCCCGGCCTCACGATCAAGGACCGGCTGCGGGTGCTGATGCCGTCGGACCCGGGGAACTACTACACGGCCTTCGATCTGGTGCCCGCCGAGCTGCGTCCCCAGCTGGGTCGAGCGAAGGTCGTCGTCACGAACCGCGAGGCGTTCAAACGCAAGGAGAAGGTCAAGGTCGCGAAGGCCACCAAGGACCTGCTCCGCCAGGACGGCGATCCGGCCGGGGCGTTCACCGAGACGTGGGACCAGATGGTGAACCGGGTGTGCAAACCGTTGCGGGGGAAGCGCCAGATCTTCGTCATCAACGACGAGGCGCACCACTGCTACCAACGGAGGCCAACACCCGCGGCGGACGAGACGATCGACGCGCTCACCGGCGACGAGAAGGCCGAAGCGAAAGCCCGCGACGACGCCGCCCGCCAATGGCTGTCCGGTCTGCGGGCCGTTCAAGCCAAGCTCGGCATCCGCACCGTCTACGACCTGTCCGCCACCCCGTTCTTCCTGAACGGGTCCGGCTACCCCGAAGGGACCCTGTTCCCGTGGGTCGTGTCGGACTTCGGGCTCATCGACGCGATCGAAGCGGGCCTCGTGAAGATCCCGCGGGTGCCGGTCGAAGACGACACCACCAACCCCGACGAGGACCCCACCTACCGGACCCTGTGGGCCCGGATCCGCGACAGCCTCCCCAAGAAGGGCCGCAAGACCGACGCCATCACCGGCGAACCCCGACTCCCCGCCGCTCTCCAAGGAGCGCTGCACTCCCTGTACGCCAACTACGCCCGCTCCTACCAGGCGTGGGAGACCTCCGAGGCCGCCGCCGCCGGCGCGGCGCCGCCGGTGTTCATCGTCGTGTGCAACAACACCAACGTCTCCAAGCTCGTGTTCGACTACCTGGCCGGCTGGGAGAAGCCGCTCGAGGACGGCACGACGGTCGTGGTCCCGGGCGCGTTGCCGTTGTTCTCGAACGAGCACGCCGGCGGGTGGGCGGACCGGCCGGTCAGCCTCCTCGTCGACTCCCAAGCGCTCGACTCCGGCGACGCCATGTCCCCCGAGTTCAAACGGGCCGCCGCCGCCGAGATCGACCGGTTCAAAGCCGAGTACGTCGAGCGGTTCCCTGGCGCTGACCCCTCCAAGCTCACCGACGAGGACCTGCTGCGGGAAGTGATGAACACCGTCGGCAAACCCGGCCAGCTCGGCAGCCAGATCCGCTGCGTCGTGTCGGTGTCGATGCTGACCGAAGGATGGGACGCCAACACCGTCACCCACATCCTCGGGGTCCGGGCGTTCGGCACCCAGCTCCTCTGTGAGCAGGTCGTCGGCCGCGGGCTGCGCCGCCGAGGGTTCGCGCTCAACGACCAGGGCCACTTCGAGCCCGAGTACGCCGAGGTGTACGGGGTGCCGTTCTCGTTCCTGCCCGCCAACGGCAGCCAGGCCGAGCCTGAGCCTCCCGCCCCGATCACCCACGTCCGGGCGCTTCCCGAACGGGCCGACGCCCGCATCACGTTCCCCCGCCTCGACGGCTACCGGTGGGAGATCCCCGACGAAGCCCTCCACGCCGACTGGACCGACGAATCCGCCCTTGCGCTCACCGCCGAGCACAACCCCACCACCACCGAAGTCGCCGGGATCATCGGCGAGACCGCCGTCCACACCCTCGATGACCTCCGCTCCCAACGCGTCCAGTACGTCGCGTTCAGCCTCGCCAAAGTCGTCCTCGACCGGTACTTCCGCGACGACCCCGACGACCCCGGCAAGCCATCAGGGGTGACCGGCGAACGCCCCTGGCTGTTCCCCACCCTCGTCGGCATCTGCACGTCATGGATCGCCGAGTGCGTCACCTGCACCGACAACGCGTTCCCACAGCTCCTCCTGCTCCACGAGCACGCCTCCGACGCCGCCGACCGCATCTACCGGTCCATCGTCCGCACCGCCGGCGGCGACCGTCGCCTCCTGCCGATCCTCAAGCCGTACGACACCATCGGGTCCACCGACTGGGTCGAGTTCGACACCACCAAACCCACCCGCCGCACCGACCCCGACAAGTGCCACGTCTCCCACGTCGTCGCCGACACCGACTCGTGGGAACAACGCATGTCCCAAGCCCTCGAAGAGCTCAACGGGGTCGTCTACCGGTACGTGAAGAACCAGGGTCTCGGGTTCACCATCCCCTACGAGCTCGACGGCGAAACCCACCAGTACGTCCCCGACTTCATCGTCGACATCGAAGACGGCCACGGCCCCGACGACCCCCTCCACCTCGTCATCGAAGTCACCGGCAAGAACGACCGGGCCAAACAAGCCAAGACCGACACCGCCCGCAGCCTCTGGGTGCCCGCCGTCAACAACACCGCCCGCTACGGCCGCTGGCACTTCGTCGAGATCACCGACCCGTGGGACGGCGCCAACATCGTCGCCTCCATCGCTCACTCAGGAGCTGTCACCGCATGACCACCCGCAAACCCGCCAAGAAGACCACGAAGAAGAAGGCGCCCACCCCCGTCGAGGCGACCGTCCACACCGCCGCCACCCGCACCAACATCCCCACCGACGAGCTCCGCGACTTCGTCGCCGCCGACGAAGCCAACCCCACCGACCTCCTCTACCCCCGCGACCCCAGCCTCGACCCCCAGCTGGTGTGGACCGGCAAGGACCAACTCGACCGCGAACCCCTCGCCGTGCCCGCAGTGCCGCTCTACATCCAGGAGAAGATCGACCCCCGAGCCATCGTCGAGAACCTCCGCGACACCGCCGCCGCCGGCGAACCCGAACCCGAACTGTCCCTGTTCGACGACTTCGACGGCCTCGACGGCCTCGACCAGATCGAGTTCTACCGCCACGACGCCAACTGGTCGAACCGCCTCATCCTCGGCGACTCGCTCCTCGTTATGGCCAGCCTTGCCGAGAAGGAGAACCTCGCCGGCCAAGTCCAGATGGTGTTCATCGACCCGCCCTACGGGATCAAGTTCGGATCCAACTGGCAGGTCTCCACCCGCAAGCGCAACGTCAAAGACGGCAGCGACGCCACTCGCCAACCCGAACAGGTCAAGGCGTTCCGCGACACCTGGAAGGACGGCATCCACACCTACCTCACCTACCTTCGCGACCGGCTCACCGTGGCCCGTGACCTCCTCACCGAGTCCGGGTCGGTCTTCGTGCAGATTGGCGATGAGAACGCCCACCGGGTACGCGCCGTTCTTGACGAGGTCTTCGGCGAAGAGAACTTCGTCAGCCAGATCGTCATGCAGACCAGCTCAACGATGGGCGAGTCCTACCTTGACGGCGTTTGCGACTACATCCTCTGGTACGCACGGGACCATGCCTCCCTCAAGTACCGCCAGGTGTTCAAGCCCAAGCACCCTGGCGAGGCAGGAGCCAAGGACTACACCCAGGTGAGTCTTCCGGATGGATCGACTCGGAAGGCAAGTTCTGAGGAACTTGCTGCACCGTCCCTGTTGCCGGAGGGAGCTCGCCTGTTTGCACTGGCACCGCTGACCAGCCAGCGGCCTGCCCAAGGTACTGACCTTCGTTCGTACGGTTTCTGCGGCAAGTCATACGGCCCAGGGAAGGGAACCTTCAAGACCGACAAGAGCGGGATGGACAAGCTCGCCGCCTCCGGCCGTCTGTTCGCCCGCGAGAACTCGCTGCGGCGAATCAGCTATCTCGACGAGTTCCCGGTTGGCACGATCACGAACGTCTGGTCGGACGTATCGGCTGGATTCCGCGCCAAGGAGAAGGTCTACGTCGTCCAGACCCAATCGCCAGTCATCGAGCGGTGCGTGTTGATGTGCACGGACCCTGGGGATCTGGTGCTGGATCCGACGTGCGGTTCGGGGACGACGGCGGTGGTGGCGGAGCAGTGGGGCCGCCGGTGGATCACGACAGACACGTCACGGGTGGCGTTGGCGTTGGCTCGGACCCGGCTGATGTCGGCGAGGTTCCCGTACTACCTGCTGGCCGACTCGCCGGAGGGGGCGGCCAAGGAGGAGGCGCTGACTGGGCAGCCCCAGTCCCGTGAAGGCCACTCCGATGATGTGCGGCAGGGGTTCGTGTACCGGCGGGTGCCGCACGTGACGTTGAAGTCGATCGCGAACAACCCGGACATCGCCGAGGGGATGACCCGTGAGGAGATCGACCAAGCGATCCTTCGACACGCCGAAACCGAGCTACTGGTCGATCAGCCGTACGAGGACCCGAAGCGGGTGCGGGTGTCGGGCCCGTTCACCGTTGAGTCGCTGTCGCCGCACCGCAACCTCGAAGCCCCGACGGTCGAGTCCGAACCGGAGACGAACGGGAACGGGTCGGCCGGGTTCGTCGAGACGATCCTGGAGAACCTCCGCTCGGCCGGGGTGCAGAACACGTTCCGGGGTGAGCGCCTCAAGTTCGACTCGCTCGAACCGGCCGCTTCGCTGGTGCTGGCCGCCCGAGGCGAGTTCACCGACGCCGACGGCACCTCTCGCAGCGTCGCGGTGTGCATCGGCCCGGAGCACGGGACCGTGTCACCGGACCTCGTGAAGGACGCAGCCCGGGAAGCGTTGAAGGGCGCCGGCCATGACCTGCTGGTCGTCTGCGGGTTCGCGTTCGAGGCGTACACGTCCGAGACCGCCCGCGAGTTCGAGCCGTCCGGCGACGGGTTCATCGCCGCCGCCGAAGAACGCAAGATGGGCCGCCTCCGGGTCCTGCTCACCCACATGAACCCCGACCTCGCCATGTCCGACGAGCTCCTCAAGAAGACCGGCGCCGGGAACCTGTTCACCGTGTTCGGCCAGCCCGACGTCACCATCGACCGTACCGACGACGGGATCGTGGTCGAGCTGTTCGGGGTCGACGTGTATGACCCGACCACCGGCGTCGTCCGCCCGTCATCTACCGACGACATCGCCTGCTGGTTCATCGACACCAACTACAACGGCGAGAGCTTCTTCGTCCGCCACGCCTACTTCACCGGCGCCGACGAGCCCTACGACAAGCTCGCCCGGGCCCTCAAGGCCGACATCGACCCCGACGCCTGGGACGCTCTCTACCGGACCGTGTCGATCCCGTTCACCCCGCCGGCCAGCGGCCGCATCGCTGTCAAGGTCATCAACCACTACGGCGACGAGATCCTCCAGGTCTACGACACGCCCACCTGACCAGACCCGAGCCAATTCGGGCTGCCTAGGCTTGATCCTGGGTCACCTGAGGAGACACGTCGAACGACCCGAGGTCGGCGTGGTCGGTTTGCCCGTGCCCCTCGCCGCGAAGCTGGCCGGCGAGGTCTCCGAACTCCTCCGGGTCGCGTGTCGACGCCCGCACGCCGAGAGCAGGTTGAGTCAGCTCGATGCTCCTCTGCGTGTTCGGGATACGGCCAGCGCATCCGCCGCAGCTCGAAGGGCGTCGGATGTAGAACGAAGGAGCGCCTCCATCACTCCGACATCGACAACGATCCCGCAGGGACCAAGACCGTCACCAGGAGCAGGCACGGTGCCGGTGGCCGCTTCCGGCTCACCAGGGCTTTTCTCCCCGGCCGGCCTGCCATCCCATGTGTGACCTGTCCCGGTGCCGAACATGGAGCCCAGATTCGGCGTGCCGCGTCGTTCCGCCATCCGGGCAGTCTCGCGCCCTTCCGAGAGGCGGCGCTGCCCGAGGCCGGCGAAGCCTGGTTGTTGATACACCGCGAACCTCGCGCATGTAAGAACTCAGGCAAATGTCATGAGACGGTTCATCTACCTGATATGTGGGGTGGAGGGGTTGCTGGTGGCGGTGATCGCGGTGGTGTTCGATTTCGACGACACGTTGGCGCCGGACTCGACGACCCAGTTGCTCGACGCCCATGGCGTCGACACGGACGACTTGTGGTCGCGGCGGGCGCCGGCGCTGGTGGCGGAGGGCTATGACCCGCCGTTAGCGTATCTGCGGTGCCTGTTGGACTGGGTCGGCCCGGGCCGGCCGTTGGGGGAGTTGACCAACGCGGACCTGGCGGCGTTCGGGGCGGAGTTGGACGCTTCGTTCTTCCCGGGCCTGCCGGGCCTGTTCGGGGACCTCGAGGCGATCGCGGCGGCGGGCCGGGACGTCAGCGTCGAGTTCTACATCGTCTCCAGCGGGCTGCAGGCCCTGATCGCGGGCAGCGGGATCGTGCAGCGGCACCTGACCGGGGTGTACGGCTGCCAGCTCGGTGAGAACGAGGCAGGGCACCTGGCGTGGGTGAAGCGGTGTGTGACCTTCACCGAAAAGACCCGGTTCCTCTTCGAGATCAACAAGGGCATCGGCGCCGCCGAGGCGGCGACGCAGCCGCATCTGGTGAACCGCCGGGTGCCGGTGGGGGAGCGGCGGGTGCCGTTCGAGCACATGGTGTTCGTGGGTGACGGGGTCACCGACATCCCGTGCTTCTCGCTGGTGGGTGACAACGGGGGGACGGCGTTCGGGGTGTTCGACCCGTCGGATTCGGCGTCGGCCAAGCGCACCTTCCGGGAGTTCCTGCGGGCGGGGCGGGTGGTCAGCAGCCACGCGCCGCGGTTCGGGCCCGACGACGAGCTGGGTGCGTTGTTGCGGGCCGCGGTCGGCGAGATGGTGACCCGCATCGAGGTCCGCCGCGCCCGTCCCTGACCGGGTGTGGGCCGCCGGGGCCGGTCGGCGGGCACCGCCGGTAGCGCTCCCCCGACCCTGACGGCGGCCCCGCTGGACGGGGGCAGACGACCATCTGGGCCACCGAGGTGGCCCACCCCGGCTGCCCCGGAGGCGCCGGGCAGAGCCGACCGCCTGAGGCAAAGAGTGTCCGGCGGCACCCTGACGGTGGGGACATGCAGATCCCCAACGCCGCGACCCGGCACTTCACCGTCCCCATCGTCATCGTCGCCATCACCCTGGCGGGCCTGGCCCTGGTCCTTGCTGCGGCCACCATCACCGCGCTGGGAACCCGCACCCCGACCCGCCCGGTCCCTGCCGCGGCACCCGTGGCCACCTCCCCACCCGACCGGCCCGCCGCCGTGCCGGCTGCGGACGGCCCGGCGGCGGCGACCGGTGACCCGTTCCGGGTCGCCGTCGTCGGCGACTCGCTGGTCGAGTTCGCCGAGCAGGGTTCGCCGCTCCAGGCCGACCAGCGGGCCACCCACCGTTTCATCCGGGCCGGGGCCCGCCACCAGTGGCGGATGGCGGTGGTGGGCCACCACGGATGGACCACCGCGGACCTGCTCGACGACATCCGCCGGCAGGCCCGCCGGGCCGACGCGGTGGTGGTGGTCGCCGGCTCGAATGACGCCGCGCGCATCGCGGCGGGTCAGGCGACCCCCGCTCAGGTGCAGGGGTGGATCCGCGCCGCGGTCGACGCGCTGGCGCCCGCCCGGTGCGCGGTGTGGGCAACCGTGACCACCAGCGCCCCGACCTTCTACTGGCCGACCCCTGCCGCCCCTGAGTCGGTCAACGAGCTGATCGCGGCGGAGGCCGCCCAGCATCCGAACCTGCACATCGTCGACTGGGCCGCCACCGCAACCCAGCCCGGGATGTTGCTCGCCGACGGGCTGCACCACACGCCTGCCGGCACGGAAGCGATGGTGACCGACCTCACCGCCGCCGCCGCCCGCTGCCTTCAGGGGTCGCCGGTATGAGCCCCGAGTCGGCGCCGGCCCCGCGTCGGGGCCCCTGGTCCGCCTCGACCCTCGGTCCCGCGGCTGTCGTGTTGGCCGCTGTCGTGTTGGCGGCTGTCGTGTTGGCTGCTGCGGTGCTGGCGGTGACGGCGCCCCGGCCGGCGGGCGCGTCGGTGCCGCCACCGACGCCGACCAGCGAGCGTGCCGCGGGCACCGAGCAGTCCCCCTACTGGCGGTGGTCGCGGATGCCGGTCACGTGGGCGATCGAGGCCCCGTACCCGGGGATGTCCCGCCGCGCGCAGACCGCGGTCTTCCAGCAGGCATTCGGCTGGTGGGCCGCCCGCTCGGGTGTGCGGTTCCGGCGTGTGGCCCCCTGCGGTGCCTGGCTGCCGTTCGACGACCCGAGGTGCGGGCAGCCCCAGATCCGGGTGAGCTTCGTCGCGGCCCGCCACGGGCGCAGCTGGGATCCCGACCTCGGCGCCGGCCAGCGCGCCCACGGCTTCCCTCCCTGCCCGGACTCCTGGTTCACCGGCTGCGGTGACATCCACCTCGACCGGTCCTATCCGTGGTCCTCGTCGAGGCTCCTGCTCGTCGCCGCCCATGAGATCGGTCACGCCATCGGGATCTCCCATGCTCCCGCCCGGTGGTGCCCGGCGCCCGGGCGCGGGGCGCTGATGTGCCCGTCCGGCGGCGCCGGCGCCAGTTGGGACATCACCGAGGCCCGCGCCCGCTATGGGCGCTGAAGGTCGCGCGGCCCCGGCGGCCGGCGCCCGTTCCGGGCTGGGCCCGCTCGGCGTCGATGCGGGTCGCCATCTCCCCGGACGCGGCCGACAACAGCGCACCCCGCCGGCAAAGTCTGTCCGCCGGCCATGTTGTGCTCGGCTCATGGGAGATGCAGTCGTCGATGTCGGTGCCCGGCGAGACCAGTGGCTCGGTGCGTTGCTCGTGGCGGTCGTGGTGTTGGTGCTGGTGGCCGCTGTGATGTTGACCGCCGGGATCGGCCGTCGCGGGTGTGTCCCGGGCGGGCCGCCCCCGCCGGCGCCGCCGCCGGACTGGCGCTACGAGCCCGACCCCGAGTGGCGGTGCCCGCCCGGTGACGATGCCACCACCGGAACGGGGACCGAGCCGTGAGCGCCGCCGAAGCGGCCGCCCGCCGAGCCACACCGGACCGGCCCCGCGGGGCGCGCCCCGAGCGGCCCGCGACGGTGCCCGAGGACCGCCCGTGGGTGCCGCCGGTGGCGCGCCTGGGCGACCGGCTGGTCAGCGGGCTGTCGCGGCTGGCGGCGTTGGCCGCGGCTGAGGCCGGCGGCGACGGGCCGGTCGGGCCCCGACTGGTGGTCGTGGCCGGACCGCCCGGTTCGCAACTCGACGCCGTGACCGAACACGTCGCCGCGCTCTACCGGCGGGCAGGCCTGGTGGGAGCCGAGCCGGTCCGTGTCGAGGCCGAGGCGTTCGCCCAGGCGCTGCGCTCGTCGCGATTCGACGAGATCGCCCCGGTGCTGATCGTGGACCCCGCCGACGGTGCCGACGAGGTCCCGAAGCGGTTGGCCCGCCTGCTCACGGCGGGCCCGCGGCTGGTGGTGGCCGCGGTGAGGGACCGGGCCGCGGCGGCGCCGGTCATCGCCGCCGCCGGCGGCTCCCACCGGGCCCGGCTCGTCGAGTTGTCCGACCCGGTGGGCCCGGCGCTGGTGGACCTCGCCGTCGAGCAGGCCGCCGATGCCGGGCTGTGGCTGCCGGGCCCGCTGCGGGACCGGCTGGCCGTGCACCTCGACCGGGCCCACCGGGCCTGGGGGCTGGGCGGCTACGAGGCGCTGGACCGGGCGCTGGGCGACATCGCCGCTGCGGTCGCCGTGCGGGGCGCGGCCACCGACGACCGGGGCCGCCGCCGGGTCCTCGCCCCCGACGTCCCCGCCGTGACCGGCGACCGCGACGGCCTCGCCGACGCGCTCGCCGCGCTGGGCCGCCACCCCGGCCTGGGACCGGCCCGCGAGCACCTCGAGGTGGTCGTCGCCGACCACTGGCGTCGTGTCGACGGGGGAGCGGGCCCGGCAGCCGCCCCCCACCTCGTCCTCGCCGGCGAGCCCGGCTCAGGGCGCACGACCGCCGCTGGCCTGGTGGCCGAGGTGCTGCACGCCGGGCGGGTCGTGGCCTGCGACGCCACCGTGACCGTCGCCGTAGAGGAGCTGCTGGGCTGCTGTTCGACGGGCGCAGGCGACCGGTTCCGGGCCGCAGCCCGCGCCGCGCGCGGCGGCGTGCTCGTCCTCGACGACCTCGACCGGTTGGCCGACCTCCACGACGCGAGCCAGCTCCGGCTGGCCCTGGGCGCGCTCGCAGCCGAGCTCGCCCGGCCAGGACCGGCGACGGCGGTGGTGGCCACCGGCACGGGCAGCGGCGCCGACGCCCTCCGGGTGCTGGTGGCGTCGCCCGCGTTGCGGGCTCGCTTCGGGCCGCCGTTGCGGCTGGCGGCACCGGCGGGCGCCGCGCTCGGTGACGCCCTGGTCGCTGCCGCAGCCGCCGCCGGCTACCGGGTCACGCCCGCCGCGGCCGCGGCGGCACAGGCCATCCTCGAACGCCGGGCGGCCGCGGTCCCCGCCGGCTTCGGGCACTGCGCCGCGCTGGTCGACGAGGCCGTCCCCCGCCACCACCGCCGCGGCGGCACCGCCGCGACGCTGACCGTCGACGACATCACCGGGCCCGCACCGACCGAGGCGGGCCGGACCGACGCGCCCGGGCCGCGACCGGCCCCGGAGCCCCCCGCCCCGGAACCCGTCCGCGGGCTCGCCGAGGACCGGGTGCGGCTCCACCGTCACGACCAGGAGCGCCACGCCCTGGGCCTTCCCCGCCTGGACCGCACCCCCCACCTCGTGTTCGAGGGGCCGCCCGGGTCCGGCAAGACCACCGCCGCCCGCTGGGCGGCACGCCGGTGGGCCGACGCGGGCCTGCTCACCTCGGGTCACCTCGTGGAGGTCAGCCGGGGCGACCTCGTCGCCGAGTTCCTGGGCCAGACCGCGCCGCGGGTCCGCGAGGTCTGGGCCCGCGCCCGCGGCGGGGTGCTCTTCGTGGACGAGGCCCAGGCCCTGGTGGCCCACAGCGGCTGGCGCGACTACGGCGACGAGGCCCTGTCCGAGTTGGTCAAGCTCATGGAAGACGACCGCGACCACGCCGTGGTCGTGTTCGCCGGCTACGAGCACACCGCCGCCGCCCTCACCCGGGCCAACCCAGGGTTCTTCCGCCGTGTCGAGGTGGTGACGTTCCCCGCTCCCACCGGCGACGACCTCGCCGCCGCGTTCGACCTCGCCGCCAGCAGCTACCGGTTCGCCCCCGGCGCCCGTGACGCCGCCCTGCAGGCGCTACGCGACCGCCACGAGGTCGGCTACAGCGCAGTCCGCGATGTGCTCGCCGCCGCGGTGACGGCCTACTGCCGCCGCGACGGCGGCGACATGGCCCTCGCCGCCGCCGACTTCGGCGGCCCCGCCGCCGAGCCACCCGCCCCCCACCCCGGGCCTCGCAGCACCGGCGGCTACCTGTGACCACCACCGGCAGCAGCTACTGCGCCCACGACGGCTCACCGCCTGGGGCGCCCCGCGAACGGACCCCAGCGAGCGGTGCGGTTCCCGCCGGCCACCCCGAGCGGCGGAGCCCCCACGGAGAAATCGCGTCAACCCACGTCATCAGCAGCCCCGCCACCTGTCTCAACCCAAGAATCACCCACAGCTCGAGAAGGAACGGTTGACGACATGGCATCCCACATCGTTGGGCAGCTCCCCAGGCTGATCCAGCTCGTCTGCACGCTCCCCATCAACAGCAACGGCAGTGAGACACTGAAGAGCTCGGACCTGGTCCGCCTCCCGGGCTATTGCGGTCTCGGCGAGGGCACGCCGGAGAAGCACCTCGACCGAGACCGCAAAGACTTGAAGGACATGGGAATCCCGATCGAGGAGATATCCCTCACCAGAGACGACGGCGAGAAGATCAAGGGGTGGTACATCAGCGGGGACGGGTCGCTGCTCACCAACGCGCGGCACAAGGAGTTGATCGACTTGGTCGTCGATTTGCTGGGCCGGGTCGATGTCCCCCCCGGGCTCGCCGATCTGACTGCCGGCGGCTTCACCCACGGCGACGACGCCAAGGTCCGTGTCGACGGCGACGTCCCCCAAGCCGTCGTCGACATCGCTGTTGCTCCCGCGCTCCAGCCCGTCAAGGTCGACTACACCAAGCCGGACGGCACAAAGACCACCACCCTCGAGTTGACCGAGGTGGTCATCGACCACCACGACTTCTGGCGCGTCCACGGGATCACCGCCGACAAGCGCTATTGGACGCTGCGCGCCGACCGCATCACAAAGGTGCAGGCGGGCGAGCCGGCGGAAAGCGGTGAGCGCGTCGGGGCGACGACCTGGGACACATCCGGCCGGTCACGCCCACCTTCCACCCGACCCGAACGCTGGCGGCGTGACCCGCCCGTTGAGGTCACCGTCGAGGTCGACCCCCGCTACCTCGACGACATCGTCGAACTGCTCGGCGAGCCCGAGCACCACCACGGCGGCAGCGCGCCGGGCGACGCACCCGACCCTGACCCGGTCGTGTGCCGCTGGCGGGTCACCAACCGGGCCTGGTTCAAGCAGTCCGTGCTCCAACTGCACGACCGGGCGATCGTGACCAGCCCGCGCGAGCTGCGGGACGAATTGGCCGGCGCCGTGAGGAAGGTGCAGAAGAGCCTGGGCTCCGTGCAAGACCGCCTGGCCAGCGGCAAGGCGCGGAAGAAGGTGCCCGAACCGGCCGCCGAAACGTGGCGGGCCACGGGCGCCGAGGGGCTCATCCCTGTGCTCGCGCTCGTCGCATGGGTCATCAAATGGCAGGACAAGCACGATGGGGCACCCCCCACGTTCGAGGAGGTCGCGCAGCACACCCAGTGGGGTGACAACCTCGCCACCACCACCCACCGCCGCGACTCGGGGGCGGCCGCCATCCCCGAGGTCGTTGTCGCCGGGATCCTCGATGCGGCGCAAAAGGCCGATGACCTCCCGTTCGACGTGTCCGTAGCGGACAACACACTCAAAGTCGAAAAGCGTGTAAGCGACGGACATTGGCGTCACCTACTCACCCCCCGCCTTGCCGCGTTGGCGCTGCTGGCCGAGAGCGTGCTTCTCGACGACCGCTACAGCCCCGCCAACGAGAAGGCAATAAGGGAAAGGGCGGCTCAGGCCCTCGCCGCCCGGTCGCCGGTCACGATCGACCCCCAGCCCACCGACCCACGGCAGGAGATGGTGAGCAACGCGATCGAACGATCTCAGTGGCTGCGCGGCCGGTACCGGTCGACCTCGCGGGTCGACCACGAGGATCTCGTCTTCCGCCCGGAGCGGCTCCGGTACCGGCGGGGAGAGTGGTTCATCGAAGCGCACTGCAAAGAAGGTGACGAGTTCCGGGCGAGAGTGCTGCGGCTCAACCGTTTCGAGAAGACCCCCGAATCCTTCGACGTCGACACGCCCGACCCCGGGGACTTCGAGGACCCGGGCCCCGAGTTGTGGGTCAAGGTCGCCGCCGAGGGGCGGGCCGTGCACCTCCTCGACGACTACACCGCCCGGGGTCTCACCACCGGGGACGAAGGCATCACCGAAGCGTGGATCGGGCTGTTCTGGCCCGCCGCCGAGCGGCTGACGACGCTGCTGTTGCGGGGCGCGGGCGAACTCGAGCTCGTCGCGGTGGGACGCGAAAGCGCCGAGGGCGCCGAGGGTGCGGTCAAAGCAGCACAGGAGACGGTTGACCGTCTCGTGGGCCACTACGACCCGGTCCCCGAGCCTTCGTGACGAAGTGTGTCCGGAGCCGGGGGCACGCTGACGGCGACCGCACGACCCACGGCCGAGAGCACCAACGAGGAGCGCCATGACCACGATCGAGGACCTGCAGGCCCGCCAGGCCGAGGCAGCCGACCCGGCCACCCCCGCCGGCAGGCTGGACGGGCTCGCCCACGCCGCCGACGGCGACTGGGACTGGGGTGGCCTCGAGTACTACGGGCTCGAACTGGCCAAGAACCCGTCGGCACCGGCCGATCTCCTCGCGGAACTGGCCGCCCTCCACCACCCGCGGGTCACCCCCGACCGGCCGTTCGGCCTCGGTTGGGGGGTCGCCCAGAACCCGTCGGCGGCCCCCGACACCTTGCGCGACCTCGCCCGCGACGAGGCGCTCCAGGCGTTCGCGGCCGCCAACCCCTCCTCGCCGCCCGACGTGCTGTGGGCCCTGGCCTGGGACCCGGTCCTGCGCGCCAGCGTCGCGTCCAACCCGGCGATCACCGACGACCTGCGGAGCCGCCTCGACCGCGGCGAGGACGACGCCTGGGCCGCGGCCCGGAGCCTCGCCGACGTGGGCGAGCTCACCGCCCGGTGGCTCGAGGGCCGCATCCTCGCCCACCCCGGTTGCTGGCTCAGCGGCCCCGACGACGAGACCGGCGCCCTGGCCCCCGTGCTGGCGGCCTGCAACCGGGCGGGGTTCGTCACCACCAACTCACAGCCCGGCGGTCCCGGCCAGCGCCCCTATCTCACCGGGCTCGCCCCCGCCGAGATCGCCGAACGGGTCTGGGCCGCACTGCTCCCCACCCGGCTGGTGGTGCTCACCTACCCGCCCGGCGCCGAAGGCGGCTTCCCCCGCATCCCCGTGCACCTCAGCCACGGCACCAACGGCGGCGGCCTCGGCGGCCCCCACCAGTCCCCGGCAGGGGTCTTCGACGGCTGCGTCGGCGACGAGGCCCTCGCCGAGCTCCGCCAGGCCTGGACGGTCGAGATCATCGACCCCCAGTGGGGCGACGACGACCTGCTGTGGGCTGCGCTGGCAGCGGCACGGTGACCGCCGCCCTGGCCCCCACCTGCCAACCCCACCCGACCCCGACCGAACCAGCCACCGACAACACAGATGTCAATCCGGCTACACATACGACTAATGGAGAAGAATCGTGACTTCCGATGCGAACTATGAACGCGATATTCGATGGATTGAGGACTTGAAAGACCCAGAGCTCTCAGCGGACAGGGTCGCGGAGGCGGCGGAGCGTGATTCCTGGGTAGTTCGTGGGTCGGCCGCGCATCACAACAACGCTTCGGAGGAAACTCTCAGGAATCTGGCTAAAGACCAGGTCGGTGCCGTGCGTGCAAACGTTGCAGAAGTCACTGAATCCGCCGAACTCCAAAGCCGCTTGGCCGGTGACCTTGATCCGCGCGTCCGGCACCACCTCGCACATAACCGGGCGGTTGGTGCTCCCCTCCTCTTTCAACTGCTCGAAGATGAGGATCCCGATGTCAGGCTGGCTGTCATGGCCACCATTTTGAGTAGGCCCGGGAGTATCGACCCCTGCACCAGTGACAGCTTCTGGACGGGGAAGAGCCCGGCCGAATGGGCAGACAACGAGGACTGGAGGCTTCGGTGGTTTGGCGCGATCCACCCATCGACGCCGCCCGAGACTCTCGCCGGCTTGGCCAAGGATGAGAAGGTTTCCGTGAGGGGGGGAGTGGCCGGGAACAAGTCGACTCCGCCCGAGTCCCTCACCACACTCGCCGCCGACGCGAGTCCCGAGGTGCGTGGTGCGGTGGCGGCCAACCCGGCCACGCCACCCGAGACGCTCACCCTGCTCGCCGCCGACGCCGACGGAACGGTGCGGGCCGCAGCGGTGAAGAACCCGAAAACGCCTAAGGCCGGTCGGGCCGCCGGCGGGCTCCTGGCGGACTAGAAGTAGCACGAACACCCTGCCGGTCGTGCTCGTCGACCTCGTCGACGATCCGGGTCCGGATGTGCGGAACTGGGTGTTCCACGCCCGGCTGGCTCCGCTTGACGTGCTTGCCGCCGACCGCGACAAGGAGGCGTGGGTTGCTGCGGTGAGGGCCGCGACGCCCCGCCTGCCGCCGAGGCCGCCGCGGGCCTCTGGTGAGAACCGCCACCGGGTGCACTCCTCAGGGCCTGGGTCAGTTGCCGGGGGTGTGGTGCCGGTGGCGGCCTGCGAACCACAGGCCGGTGCGGCGGGACCGGCGGTAGGTGCCGAGGTGGCCGATGGGGCGGACGATGACCTCGACCCGCCAGGACCGGCCGTTGAGCGGGGGCAGGGTCGGGCCGGCGTCGGTGAGGGCCCGGTACCAGCCCTGCATCGAGTCGAGTAGCAGCACGGCGGTGCGCTCGGTCCTGGTGGAGCGGAGCAGGAGCGTGTCGCCGGGCGGGTCGTCGAGGGGGCCGGAGCAGTGCGCCGAGAGGTGGAGGGGGTCGGTGCCGCCGCCGTAGGGGGACAGGCCCTGGAGCCGTTCGGCGTCGTGTTCCCGGCCCGGCGCGATGGTGGCCGCCCGGGTGGCGGGTTCGTCGCCGGTGGCCTCGGCGAGGGGGGCGAGGGGGGAGGCGGTGAAGCCCGTTGCCGCCCAGGCGGTGAACAGGTCGAGCATCCCGTCACCGTCGTAGGTGGCGAGGAGGCGCAGGCGGGCGTCGTCGCCGGTCGGTTTGCCGGCGTCGAGCCACCAGCGGAGCCCTTGGGCGGGCCGGGACCACCCGAGGGAGTAGACGAGGACGTGGACCAGGGGGGCCCAGTACCCGGCGCCGGCCGGGTGGGTGTCGCCGGGCCGGGGTGGCGCGGGTAGGGGCTCTGAGCCTGGTGGGGCGGCGAGCGCCCGGAACGCCCAGGGGATGGCTTAGCCCCACTCCGGCTGTTCGCCGAGGAGGGTCCGCATCTGCTCGTAGGTGCCGGTGTGCCCGTTGACCCATTCGGGCACACCGAGCCGCGGCGGTTCGGGGGGACGGTCCGTGCCGGTCATGGGCGCTCCGGGTTGGGGGGCGGGGCCGCTTGGGGGTTCGCGGGGCTCATGGCGCCTCGCTCGGCGGCCAGTCGTGGAGCTCTTGGACCGAGGGGAGTGCGTCGAAGTGGGCGCTGGTGAGCCAGTCGCGTACGGCGAGGGTGGCGCGCACGTCGTCGGCGTTGTAGTCGAGGAGCTTCTGTTTGAGGGCGTCGGCGTCGTCGCCGGGTCCGGGGGCGACCGCATGGCGGTACCAGACGGCGGAGAGGTCGCCGGCGGCGTCGTCGGCTTGCCAGTGGTGCCCGGCGTGGGGTGCGATGGCCTTGAGCCCGTATCCGGCGGGGCTCAACAGTGCCTTCTCGGCGGTCTTCTTGAGGTCGACCCAGCGGTTGGTGTCCTTCACGAGGGTTTCGATGTCGGCGGGGGAGGGGACACCGTCGACCTTGCCGTGGCTGCGTGCCGCGATGGCGGCGAGCTGGCCGGCTTCGGCCTGCTCGTTCCAGCAGTACACCTTCGCGGTGGCACCGCGCCTGTCGGCGTCGCCGAGTTGGGCGCTGAGCCAGGCCCAGAACCGGGCGAGGACCTGGCCTTCGTCGTGGCTGGTGAGGGGGTGGGCCCAGTCGACGAAGGGCTGGTAGTCGCCGGTGTGGGGTGCGGTGGGGGCGGTGCGGTCGGTGAGGATGGCGCCCCACAGGTAGACGCCGCCGCCGAGGTCGCTTTCCATGTCGATGTCGATCTCGATCTGGGCGCGCAGGTCGTCGGGAACGGGCCACTCGGTGCGGTAGAGGCCACCACGGATCCGGGCCCGGGCCGCCACGACGAGCTCCGCGAGCCCAATCGGGACGTTCTCGGGGACCATGTCGGGCCCGGCTGGTGCGAGGTAGCGGTCGATGAGCCCGGCGTCGAGCTTCTCGAGGTCGCCGACGGTGGTGATGCCCTGGCTTTCGAACAGCCGCTGCTTGGCGGTGGCCCGCGGGTTGGCCACGGCCGGCTCGTCAGGTTCGGCGCCCGGTCGGGGTTGGAGGTCGTCGCGGGTGATGTCGACCCGATTCGGGGTGTCGGGGTGGCGGCCGGCGAGCAGTGTCGCGGTCCGCAGGTCGAGGCCGGCGAGGTCGCCGCAGGTGTGGACGCGGGCGTGGCGGTGGCGGCGGATCTGGTCCCAGCGGACGTTGGGCAGCAGGCTGATGTGGTCACCGGCGTCGCCGCCGTGGTCGAGGTGGTCGGCGCAGATCACGGTCCACCAGGGGCAGGTGGCGCAGTCGCTGATCTTGACCGGCTTAAGCATCCACTTGCGGGGGTCGGCGGCGGCGGCGGTGTCGATCACCTTGGCCCGGAACTCGAACTCGTGGCGGTACCGCTCCAGGGTGGACCGCATCACGCGGGTCGATTTGCGGGGGCTGTCGGGGTCGTCGGGGTCGTCCCGCTGGGAGGTGGAGCGGGTCTGCCACAGCTTGGCGGTCAGGTCGTACCAGGTGAACTCCAGTTCCTTGCCCACGATCGCGCCCACCGCTGTTGCGCCGTCGGGAGGCGCCCAGCCGAGGGCGGCGAGCATGTTCCAGTAGTGCGCCAGCTGGAACGCGTCCCCGGCGTGCTTGCGCAGCGCCACCCCGCCGCGTTCGGACCGGGCCCAGGGGTCGTCGAGGGGGCTGACGGTGGCCGGGTTCTGGTCGCCGCCGGCGGCCGCCTGGGTCTTGTGGTGTTTGATGTCGGCGGGCACGTAGCCGCCGTCGGGGTGCGCCAGCAACAGGTCCGGCTTGCCCGACCGGCGGTCCACCGTCGGCAACTGCGCCCCCACGATGACCGCCGCCCGGTCCTCGATCGCCTTCGCGGTGGTGGCGATGTCGTCATCGGCGAAGCAGATCGCGTCGGCAGCGAAACTGCCCTTGAGCTGCCGTTCGACGTCACGTTCGAACTCGTTGCCCTCGTCGATGATGAGCTGCTGGACCCGGTCGGGTGGGGGCAGGGGCAGGTCCCGGGTGTCGGGGTGGTTGTCGAACTGGGCCCGCACGGGGCAGCGCTTGGCCACATAGGACCCCAACGCCTTCGGTTCGGTCATCGCTTCATCCTCCTACGGGCGGCGCGCTGCCGGTGGTCGCCGGCGGTGGGGGGTGTCATCGGTGGGGTCGGGTGAGGTCGTCGAGCAGGGCGATGGCGTGGTCGAGGTCCGGTGGGAGCGGTTCGATCCAGACGTGGTGGGTGCGGGCGACGGTGGCGGCGAGGTGACCGGCGGCGGTGGCGGTGGCGGGTTCGAGGGGCTCGCACAGCTCGGCCAGGGCGGCACCGAGGTCGGGGGTGTTGGCGGCCACCGCGAGGAAGGTGCCGGCGGCGGCGGTAAGGGTCTCGCCGCCGGTGAACACCGAGCGGAGCCGTTCGGCGGCGTGCACGGCCAGCAGCGACCGGTGCGGCTCGGCGGTGCCGTCGAGCGGGAGGCGGACCACGACGAGGGTGTGGACGTCGCCGGCGGTGAGCCCGAGCGTGTCGCAGTGCTGGTAGGTCTGGGCGAGGCGGGCCCGCAGGAACGCGGGGGTGGTGAGCCCGGTGAGCGGTTCGACGCATCCCATGTCGCGGGTGGCTTCGGTGGTTCCGTCGGCCCACCCGCGGGCGATCTGGAGGGTGTCGAGACGGTCGAGGCGCGCCCGGCGGGCGGGGTCGATCACGTCGTAGAGGCAGCGGAGGTCTTCGATGACCTCGTCGAGGGTGAACCCGGCGGCGGCGCGGGCACGGCCCAGTCGGGCCAGCGCGGGTCCGGGGTCGGGGGTCCCGCCGTCGAGGGCTTCCGCCAGCGCCTCGACGGCGGGGTGGAGCCAGTCCTCACGCGAAACACCGACACGGCGGCGTGTTTCGCCCAACCACGCCTCCACAGTGCTCAACGTTCGGGAACGGCTCACCTCCCTTGAGACAGCGCCGGTGGGCCGTCATGACGCTGGGGAGGCCGATGAACTCGTGAAGTCGGACCCGGCCTACGCCGTGGTGGGGGCCGCAGCGGTGGTGGGCAGGGGGGTTGGTGCCGTGGTGGGCGGGGTAATGGGGGCCGTGGTGGTGGGCGGGGTGGTGGGGGCCGTGGTGGTGGGGGCCGTGGTGGTGGGCGCCGTGGTGGTGGGCGCCGTGGCCGTGGTGGTGGTGGTTGTCGGTGCGGGCTGGCTGGCGGCGGGGGCGGGTGGGGGAGTGGTGGCCTGGTGGTAGGCGTGGAGGGCTTTGGCGTTCTGGGCTCGGGTGATGTTGCGGGTGGGGCGGAAGGTGCCGTCGGCGTAGCCGGTGATGATGCCGGTCTGGTGGGCCCAGTTGAGGGCGTCGTCGAGCTCGGGTGGTGCGTCTGTCCAGGGGTGGGGGGCGAGGCCGGTGGGTGATCCGGCGAGGCGCCACAGTGCGGTGGCGAGCTCGCCGCGGGTGAGGGGTTGGGTGGGGTGGATGGCGCCGTCGGGGGCGGGGGTGAGGATGTTGGTGGCGGCGGCCCAATCGAATGCGGCGGCTTTGCGGGCGGGTGCGTCGGGCCACGGGTTGGGCGGGCTGCCGGTGGGTCGGCCGGCGAGGCGCCAGAGGTAGGTGGCGGCCTGGGCGCGGGTGACGGGCGGCAACAGGGTGCCGACGACGGCGCGGAACGTGCGGTTGGTGGGGTGGCCGTAGGAGATGCCGTTGGCGGCCATCCAGTTGATGGCGGTGGCGGCGGGGAGGCCGTCGGGGACGTCCCAGAAGGGGCCGGTGGTGCGTGCGGGGTCGCAGCCGATGGCGGCTTGGCGGGCGAGGCGGGCGAACTGGCGGCGCCCGGCGGGGCTGTGGTGGAGGCCGTCGGGGTGCCAGTAGGGGCCGTCGTGGGCGAGGGTGGCCCAGTAGGCGTAGTGGACGATCTCGACGTTGGGGTAGTCGGCCGCGACGCGCCACAGGACCCGGTTGAACGCGACGGCGTGGGCGTTCACGTACCGGTAGAGGCTGGGCTCGGCGCGCAGGTCGAACCAGCGGATGCACGCAATCCGGGGGCTGGCCACGTCGAGCAGGGCGCGCACGTCGGCTTCGAAGGTGGCGGTCGAGTGGTCCCACCCGGCGTCCGCGGTGCCCAGTTCGACGAGGAGGGTGTGGGGGCGGCTCGTGCTGCGGGCCAGCGCGGCGATGTCATCGGTCCAGTCGGCGACGTCAGCGGCGTTCTCGGCGTGGTAGGCGAATGGGTACAGCGGCGTGATCGCGTCGCGAAGCTCGGTTCGTGCGTTGTAGCCGATCGAGTCGCCGAAGAACGCCACTCGCGGCGCGGCTGGGCCGGCCACCTGCGCCGCCGCGGGTACCGGGGCGAGCGCCCCAGAGGCGGCGAGGAGCGCCGCGGCGAGGTAGGTGATGGTGACGCGGACGGGACGAAGCCCGGTGGGGGCGGTGCTGGCGTTCACGGTTGGGGGTTGCTCAGTCCGCGGGTCTGGCGAGGTCGTCGAGGAGGGCGATGGCGTGGTTGACGGTAGCGGGGAGCGGTTCGACCCAGACTCGGTAGGTGCGGGTGCCGGTGGCGGACGGGTGGCCGGGGCGGGTGGTCGGTAGGAGCGGGTCGGCGAGCGCAGCGAGCGCGGCTCCGAGCTCGGGGGTGTTGGCCACCAGGGCGATGAATCTGCCGGGGCCGATGGTGGAGAGGGTCTCGCCGCCGGTGAACACCGTGCGGAGCCGCTCGGCGGCCCGCACGGCCAGCAGCGACCGGTCGGGCTCTCGGACGCCGTCGAGCGCGAGGCGCACTACGACGAGGGTGTGGCCGTCGCCGGCGGCGAGGCCGAGCGCGTCGCAGTGACGGTAGGTCTGCGCCAGGCGGGCCCGCAGGAACGCTTCGGTGGCGAGCCCGGTGAGGGCGTCCACGCAGCCGATGTCATGGGTGGCTTCGACGAACCCGTCGGCCCACCCGCGGGCGACCTCGAGGGTGTCGAGACGGTCGAGGCGCGCCCGGCGGGCGGGGTCGACCACGTCGTAGAGGCAGCGCAGATCCTCGATGACCTCGTCGAGGGTGAACCCGGTGGCGGCGCGGGCACGGCCCAGTCGGGCCAGCGCGGGGCCGGGGTCGGGGGACCCGCCGTCGAGGGCTTCCGCCAGCGCCTCGACGGCGGGGTGGAGCCAGTCCTCACGCGACACACCGACACGGCGGCGTGTTTCGCCCAACCACGCCTCCACAGTGCTCAACGTTCGGGAACGGCTCACACCCACTCCGACACCGCCGGCCTGCGGTCATGACGCGGGGAGCCGAACGCCGGCGGGGGTCCCGGGGCGATGACCCGGCGGCCCGTAGCCACCGGGTGCTGAGCGCGGCGGCGAGCGCGAACGGCGCGCGGGCCCGTCGCCGGGCCGATCCCGGGCGTGCCCGGCGGTACCGAACCGGCCCGGCAGGTTTCCGCGGATCCGGCGTCATGAGGGGGCGCGTCGCGTGTCTCAACCCCCATGACACGCAACCAAGGCAGGATCAAAGGCAGGATCAGCAGCCCGCTCCGGGTCGTCGTCGTGACGCTTCTGGTGCTGGCCGGGTTGGCCGTCGGCGGCGAGACCGTTGCGGCCCAGGC
The DNA here is from genome assembly GCA_016794585.1 of Acidimicrobiales bacterium. Classification (NCBI taxonomy): domain Bacteria; kingdom Bacillati; phylum Actinomycetota; class Acidimicrobiia; order Acidimicrobiales; species Acidimicrobiales bacterium. The sequence continues at coordinate 50,234 of JAEUJM010000024.1, read as the reverse complement.
GGCTGGCGGTGGGCCCGAGGCCGGTACGGCGGACTGGGCCAGCGTCTCTGCGGGCGGCGGCTACACGTGCGGCATCCGCACCACCGGCCGCCTCTACTGCTGGGGCACCGACTACGGCAGCTTCGGCTTCCTCGGCACCGGGGTCGCCCCGGACAGCCGGACCACGCCCACCGAGGTTGTTGGCGGGTTCACCGACTGGACCGCCGTGGCTGCCGGCAGCACCCACACGTGCGGTCGGCGCAGTACCGGCCGCCTGTACTGCTGGGGCAACGACGACAACGGCCAGGTGGGCAACGGGGCCACCACCGGACGCCAGCCGAGCCCCGTCGAGGTCGCCGGCGGGTTCACCGACTGGACGAACAAGGTCGCCATCGGTAGCACCCACACGTGCGCGATCCGCACCGGCGGCCGTCTCTTCTGCTGGGGCCGCGACGACAACGGCCAGGTGGGCAACGGGGCCGCCACCGGTGACCAACCGAGCCCCGTCGAGGTCGCGGGTAGCCGGACCGACTGGGCCAAGGTCGCCGCAGGGGGCAACCACACATGCGCCCGGCGCAGCACGGGCCGTCTCTTCTGCTGGGGCAACGACGACAACGGCCAGGTGGGCAACGGGGCCACCACGGGCGACCAGTCGAGTCCCGTCCAGGTCGTCGGCAACCGCACCGACTGGACTGCGGTCACCGCGGGTGGGTCCCACACGTGCGCTCGGCGCAGCACGGGCCGGCTGTTCTGCTGGGGCGCCAACGGCACCGGCCAGTTGGGCATCGGGAGCCCGGGGGACCGGCATCGTCCCGTCGAGGTTGCCGGCAGCCGCACGGACTGGACCGGCGCCATCCACGCCGGCTCCGTGAACCACACGTGCGCCCGGCGGAGCACCGGCCGGCTGTTCTGCTGGGGCGCTAGCGGCAACGGCCAGTTGGGTAACGGCAACGCCGCCAACCAGATCGAGATGACCCCCGACCAGGTTGCCGGCAACCGCACCGACTGGACCAGGGTCTCCGCCGGCGGATACCACACGTGCGCCCGGCGCAGCAACGGCCGGCTGTTCTGCTGGGGCACCAACACCGACGGCCAACTCGGCACCGGCGGGGGTCCCAGCGACCAGGATCAGCCCGTCGAGGTTGCCGCTTGACGCCACCGCCCTCGGCGGGCGCTGAGCATCCGGGCCGGGCGTGTCTCGGCCCGGATGCTCGGCATCCTCGGGCGTGGGGTGGTGGTCCGGGCCTCGACCGGTGGCCGCGCCTCGATGATGTTCGACGTCCGAGCTCGGCTCACTCGCCGGCACATTCCGCCGGCCTGTCGTCAGGACGTCGGGCGCGGCTTGTCTCGTCCCTCGTGCAGCGGGGATGCTTGGTGTCATCGGGTCGGTCGTGACGGAGGTGGGGTCGGCGTCGAGCGATGCCGAGTTGTTGGCCCGGGTGCGGGCGGGGGACCAGGCCGCGTTCGGGGTGCTCTATGAGCGGCACCGGCTGGCGGCGCGGAGCCTGGCCGGTCACTTGGCCCGGAACGGGGCCGATGCGGACGATCTGGTGAGCGAGTCGTTCACCCGGGTGCTGCGCGCCATCGAACGCGGGAAGGGCCCTGATGTGGCGTTCCGCCCGTACCTGTTGACCGCGTTGCGCAGGATCCACTGGGAACGCGTGAACGCCGCCCGCCGGGAGGACCCGACCGACCCGGCCGATCTCACCGCGGACGACCATCTGGGCGAGCTGTTCATCGACCCGGCGCTCGACGGCCTCGACGGCGCCCTCGCGGTGCAGGCGTTCACCCGGTTGCCGGAACGGTGGCGGCTGGTGCTGTGGCACACCCAGGTCGAACAGCTCGAGCCCGCCGAGGTCGCCCCGCTGCTCGGCATCACCCCGAACGCGGTCGCCGCGCTCGCCTATCGGGCGCGGGAGGCGCTCCGCCGCTCGTTCCTGGACGTCCACGTGGGGGCCGGCACCCGCAACGAGACCTGTCACCGGGTCTGCGAGACCTTGCCCGCGATGGTCCGCGGCGGGCTGTCCGCCGCGGAGACCGCGGAGGTTGACGGCCACCTGAGCGACTGCGACGACTGCCGGGCGTTCTACGCCGAGCTCGTGGGGGTCAACGCCGGGATGCGCGCCTTCGTCGGCCCCGCGGTGCTCGGCCCCGCCGCCGCCGGCTACCTCCGGGACCGGGCCGCGCTCACCGTCACCCACCCCCCGGGGCGGTCCGCCCGCCCCATCCGCAAGCGCCCCGACCAGCGCCACGCCATCGCCGCGGCCGCGGTGGTGACCGTCCTGGCCGCCGCCGGGCTGGCCTGGGCCCAGGTCGCCGACGACACCACCGACCCCACCACTACCGCCCCCGCGGCGGCGCCGGCCGCGGGCACCACCGCCCCCCCGGGTCCCGTTGCCACGACCCCCTCGGCTGCGGTCCCCGCCGCTGCGAACGGCCCGACCGGCATCGCGGGCGGCGAACCGGCGGTCGTGTCCGCCCAGTCCGTCGCCCGCACCCCGCCCGGAGCGGCCGGCCCCGCGGCGCTACCACCGGCACCTCCAACACCAGCGGCCGGGACGGCCACCACCACGCCGGCGACACCCACCACGACCGTGCCCCCGGCGGCGCCGGCGGACCTGTCCGTCGAGGTCGAGCCGGTCGGGGCCCTCGTCGCGGAACGCGACGGCATCCTCGCGGTCACGGTGGCCAACACCGGCCCCGGGACCGCCCCCTCGCCCCGCCTGCGCGTCGAGCTCCCCGCCCAGCTCACCTTCGTCGCCGCGACCGGCGGGTCGTGGCGCTGCACCCCGACCGCTGAGGGGGCCACCTGCGACCGTGACCGCCTCGCCGCCGGCGCCGACCAGATCGTCTACCTCCGCGTCCACGCCGCTGCACCCGCCAACGCCGCGCTCACCGCCACCGCGGAACTCACCGCCGCCACCGTCGACCCGACCCCCGCCTCGAACAGCACGACCCAACCGCTGTCCATCGACGACACCGGGCTACCCGCCACCTACGCCGGGCAACGCCGCGGTGACATCGCCCTGATCGGCAACACCCTCGCCAGCTGCCCCGACACCGCCGGCGCCGCCTGCACCGACGCCCGCAACCGCATCGGCGACGACCTCGACAACAACGACTGGGCGACCAGGCCCCTCGACGCCGACACCGACCCCGCCACCACCGCGTCCAGCGCCGCGACCCTCACCCGGCCCGCCGGGGCGACCGTTGCCTGGGCGCGCCTGTACTGGGGGGCCGACACCACCGCCGGTGTCGGCGGCGGACCCGCCCCCGCCCCGTCCGCACGCGGCACCATCCGCTTCGCCACCCCCGCCGCCGGCAGCTACCAGACCGTGACCGCCGAACGGGTCGACGACCGCGCCGGCCGCTACCAGGCCGCCGCCGACGTCACCGCCCTCGTGGCCGCCGCCGGCGACGGCACCTACTGGGCCGCCGACATCCAAGCCGGCACCGGCCGCGACCGCTACGCCGCCTGGAGCCTCGCCGTCGTCTACGACACCCCCACCGGGCCGATTCGCCGCCTCGTCGTGTTCGACGGGCTCGCCGTGGTCGACATCGACCACCCCGCCCGGTTCGACGTCAGCGGGTTCCGCACCCCCGACACCGGGCCCACCGACGCCACCTTGGGCATCGTCGCCTACGAAGGCGACGCCACCCTCACCGGCGACACCGCCACCATCGACGGCCAGGCCCTCACCGACCCCGCCAACCCCGCCGACAACCTCTTCAACAGCACCATCACCGCTCGCGGCGACCCGGCCAGCGGCCGCACCCCCGACCACCCCAACACCTTCGGCGCCGACATCGACACGATCACCGTCGGCCCCCTCCTCGCCCCCGGAGCCCGCAACGCGGCCATCGACCTCGCCTCGACCCGCGAGACCTACCTCCCCGGCGTCCTCACCCTCTCGGTCACCCGCTGACCAGCACCCCCCGCGGCCTCGCTCCGGCCTTCGTCCCGCCCATCAGCCTCGTCCTGGCTACCTGGGCCGACCCCTACGTCGCCGCGCTCACCCGCTTCCGCCACATCCTTGCCGCAATCTTGGACTGGCATCGCGGGCGTGTTGACAGCGCAAACGTAGCCTCGTCGCCATGGACGCCAGGGTGCGCCGGCCCGAGCCGGTCCTGTTGTGGGCCCTCGCCGGCGCCCTGCTGCTCCACGGCGGGTTGTTGCTGTCCGGGTCGTACCGGCGCACCTACGACGCCTACGTGCACATCTTCTTTGCCGACCACTACGCCCGCGGCTGGTTCACCACCTGGGAGCCCCGCTGGTACACGGGCTTCAACACTTCGTCCTACCCCCCGGCCGCCCACCAGCTGATCGCCGTCGTCTCCCGCCTCACCGGCCTGGAGCTGGCGTTCGTGGTCGTGCAGACCGCGGTAGTGGTGCTGTTGGTGCTCGGGGTGTACCGGTTCTCCTGCCTGTGGGTCAGCCCGAGGGCCGCATCGTGGGCGGCGGTGGCCGCAGTGGTGTCGACGGGCCTCGCCGAGACCGTGCACACCTTCGGCCAGTTGCCCACCACCCTTTCGCTGGCGTTCTTGTTGAACGCCCTTCCGTTCGCCGACGAGTGGATCCGTCACGGCCGACGACGCGCGCTGGTTGCTGCGATCGCCTGCGCAGCGGCGACCACTGCCGCCCACCACGTGACAACGCTGTTCGGCTCGGTGTTCTTCCTCGGGCCCGTCGTGGTTGCCGCGCTGCTCGACGGCTTGCGCACCCCGCTCTCCGGGGAGGTCGCCGCTCACCCGACCCGGCTCGATCGGGCCACGGCCTGGCCGGTGGTGGCCCGACGTCTGCGCCGCGTGGCCGGTCCGCTGGCCCGGTCCGCGCTCTACGGCGGCGCAGTGTTGGCCGCGCTGTTCATCGTCGTGTTGCCCTACTGGCTGTGGTCGTCGAGCGACCCGATCACCCAGGTGCCCATCCCGCACGCGAGCAGAGCCGACTTCCTTGCGGATCCGAACGCGGGCCTGGTCTTCTTCGTGGTGCCGTGGGGCCTCACGCTGCTCTTGTTGCCGTACGCGCTGATCCGGGGGTTCACGAGCCGGGCGTGGCCGCTCGCCGCGAGTGTTGCCCTCCTGGCCCTGTTGGGCACGGGCGGCACCACCCCGGTTCCTCGGCTCCTGCTCGGCGGCGCCTACGAGATCCTGACGCTCGACCGTTTCACCTTCTGGGCGACGATCGCGATCCTCCCGTTCGTCGGTGCCTTCGTGGTCTCGGCGACCAGTGGACGGATTCGCCACCTGCTCGAGGTCAACCTGGGCCGATGGTTGACCGTCACGCTCACCGTCGTGACGGCACTGGCGGTGCTGGGGTCGGCGCTCTGGGCCCTGAACCTCGCCGAGTTCCGTCCGTCCCAGCCGGCCCGCATCGACCCTGCACCCATCACCGCGTTCCTGGACAAGGACGACCATTCGCGCTGGCGCTATCTGACGCTCGGCTTCGGCGACCAGATGGCCTGGCTGTCGGCCAACACCACCGCCCAGACGGTGGACGGGAACTACCACTCGGCGCGCCGGCTCCCCGAGTTGGTGAGCACGCCGGTCGAGCGGCTGGAAGGGGCCAAGTTCCGGGGTGTTCCGGGTCTCGGGTCCCTCCAGCAGTTCCTCACCGTGCCGGGTCGCTTCCACCTCAAGTTCGTCTTCTCCGCAGATCGGTTCTACGACCCGTTGCTGCGGTTCTCCGGGTGGCACCGAATCGGCACGCTCGAGAACGGCATCGTCGTGTGGGAACGCGCCGATGTCGCGCCGCTCCCCGCGGTGACGGCGGAGCGCGAGATCCCCGGCTGGCAGCGCCTCCTGTGGGGAACCATCCCCCTCACGGCGATCATCCTCGCCCTCCTCGCGCTCCTCTGGCATGCCGCCGGGCGACCACTGCCCAGGCGGGCAGCGGTCGCGGTCCGCTTCGTGGTGGACGGGTCCTGGAACGCCACCCTCGGACGTCTTTGGGGTTGGTGCGACCGGCGCCTCGCCGGCGTCGCCGGCCGAATCGTCGACGGACCACCTACACCCACGCGATGGCAGTCCTGGCAGCCAGTCCTCGAACGCGCCGGTCGGCGTGTCGTGGCGCCCGCCCGCCCGGCCCGGCGGCGGGTGCAGGCCGCCGCGGTGGTGGCGGCCATGGTGGCGACGCTCGTCGTCGTGACGGCCACGCAGGCGACGCGATCGGACGGTCCCGAGTCCGTGGTCATCGCCTACCACCAGGACCTCGACGTGCGACGGCTCGCAGCCGCGCACGCCCGGCTGGACCCGGAGACTCGACCCAGCTTCGATGAATGGAGCCTCCAGCGCTCGGTCGAGAACGGCCTGTTCGCCTCCTACTCGTCGCTCGACTCGGTGACCGCGACCCTTGTCGCCCGCGATGGCGACCGCGCCGTGGTGGACGCCCACCTCGTCAGCGTGACGTCGCTCGAGGAACTCGACACCACCGAGCGCCACGAACTGCGGCGGGTCGACGGGCGCTGGTACCTCGAGTCCCCGGCGCCGGACCCGTCCGAGCCTCCGGAGCAGTTCGTGGCGCGTCCGGGGATCGACTACCTCTCGCAGGGCCGGCGTCGAGTGACGACCGGCATCACGACGGCCGCCGATGTGATCGACCGCCCCGAGGTCCGGGTGCTCGATGCGCGCCTCGTCCGGGTCGACCAACGGTGGGCGGTGGTCGGTCGCCTGTTGAACGCGGACACTGTTCCCGCCGACGTCACCGTCACCGCTCAACTCATCGGCGACGACGGGGAGGTGGCCGCCTCCTACGACGCCGGCCAGGGTCTTATCCACGAGGTGCGGCCTCGTGAGACCGTGCCGTTCCGCGTCGACTTCGAAGGCGTGGCGGGCGAGCGGGACCCGAACGACCCCACGGCCGGCGAATTCCGACCCGGTCTGGCAACGCCGCTCTACCTCGACGAGGCGGAGGTGGAGGGATTCGACGTCTACGCCCAGGCGGTGGTCACACCGTTCCAGCTCGACACGGCACTCACGGTGCAGGAACTGCGGGTGGTGCGGGCCCGCGACGGGTCGCGTGGGTGGCGGCTGCAAGGAGTGCTCCGCAACGACAGCACGCGTGAAGCCACGGTTCCTCACGTGCTCGTGACGCTCCACACCGCCGACGGGACGGTGGCCTGGGTCGTCGACCGCTACCTCACCACCGCCGTACGTCCGCAGCGCAACCTGGGCTTCTCGATCAGGCTGCCCGACGATCGTGACATCCGCGACACGGGAGTCGTTCCCGGCATCTTCGACAACGGCGTGATCTCGCCCGACCGACCGGGTGGTCCGCCGCCGCCGATGATCGCCCTCGACCCGGCCACCGGTTGGTCGGGCGTGACCGTGCAGGCCGTGTCGTTCCAGCGGGAGGGCGACTTATGAGGCGGGCTCTCCACGCGGCGACCGCCGTTCTGGTCCTGGCGGCGACTGTGGTGGCTGCCCCCGCGTCCGGCGCGGGTGCGCCCCCCGCGGGGCCTGCACAGATCGATGCCCCCGAGGCCGTCGATGCCGGCACCGGCTTCGACGTCGAGGTGTCGGTCCCGCCCGGGGTCGATGCCGTGGACCTGAGCCTCCTGGACGCGTTCGCCACCACCACCCTCCGCCGGGACGTCACCGGCGGGTCGGCCACGTTCAACATCGGGCCCGCCGACACCACCGTTGCGGGCCTGATGACGCTGGTGGCCACGGGCGAAGGACTCATCCAGAGCACCGTCGACGTGACGGTGCGGGCCGCCGCCGCGGCGGAGCCCATCGTGGCGCTGATCGGGCCCCGGTCCGTCGTGGCCGACGGCGAGGACTTCACCATGGTGTCGGTCCTCGCCGGAGATCGGTTCGGCAACCCGCTTCCCGACGGCACCCCCCTCCAACTCGAACGGCGCCTCCCGGATGGGGGAACGCGGACCCAGACCATCACCGTGGACCACCACGTGGCCCGGACACGGCTGGTCGCCGGCACCCGTGCCGGCGAGGACCACGTCTCCGTCAGCGCCGGGGACGTGCGCGGGCCTGAGCGCCCGTTCACCGAGGTTGCCGGACTCCCGATCGCCTTCGGGCTCGAACGCGACGCCACCGACCCGCTCCGGCCCGAGGCCGACGGAAGGACCCTCGTGCGGGTGCACACCGAGACCCTGATCGATCGGTACGCCAACCTCGTCCCGGACGGCACCGTCGTCGAGTTTCGGCTGACCGGCCCTGACGGCCCGGCCACTTTCCAGGGCGTCACCGTCGATGGCCAGGCCACGGTCGTCCTGCAGGCGCCGGCCCGTCCTGGCCCCGTGCGGGTGCAGGCGTGGGTCTCGGACCGCGCCTCGGACGTGGTCACCATCGAGTTCGGTGCTGCCGTCGGCGCCCTTCCTGGCCGAGCACGCGTGGTCGACGGCGTGGTCACCGTCCGGGTGGGGCCGGTCCTCGGTGGGCGGGGTGCCTATGTCGCCGACGGAACGGTCGTGTACTTCCTTGCGCGCCAGGCCGCGGCCGGGGACGCGGCTTCGGCGTCCCCGGTCGTGGCCGAGGGCCGGATCGTCTTGGTCGACGGTCGAGGTCATGCTCGGCTCGGCTCCATCGACCCCGATCGGCCCTGGCGCGTCGAGCTGTCGTCCTCCGGTGCGACCACCACGGTCTCGGGCCCATGATCGCCACGACCCGCGCCAAGCGATGGCTGGCGGTTGCACTGTTGTCACTGGGTGCACTCGTCGCCGTCGTCGGTATCGCCCAGGCGGCCCTTCTGGTCGTTCAGGCGGGAACCGGCGCCGACCCCGCCGACGCGTTCAACCGCACGCAAGCCGTTCCCGAAGACCTCGGCGTGGCGGTCAGGTGGGCGCCGGACCCCGGTGATCTCGGGCGGGCCCTCGAGCCCCGAACGCGCCAGCAGGTCGCCTCGGCGATCGCCCAGGGCTGGGCCGAGCTCGATCTGGCGCAGCGCACCGGCAACAGCGACGGTGCCGTGGACTGGTTCACGGGTCGCGCCCTCGACCAGGTGCGAGCCACCGGCCGCGGCGGAATCGAGCAGCGCTCGCATCGCCTGCGGGCCGAGTTCTACAGCGACGACGGCACCGTGCTCACCCTGGTCGACCGCGCCGTGGTGGCGCGCTCGGTGCCCGGCGGCGAACCGCTCGAGCTGGTCGAGACCCACCGGGTGAGCCTGCTCCTGCAGGACGGCAACTGGCGCATCCACGGCCTCGAACGCGTGGCGGCGGCGCCCGCGCCCACCCCCTGAGGTTGCCGGACTCTTGAGGGAGGCTTGCCAGCCGCCCTCCGTGAGCCTTGAACCACGGTACGTAGCGTCTTCCTCACACCCGAGGAGGACAGACCACATGAGCTACCACGAGTACCTGCACTGGAAGACCACCCCGATCGGCGAGCGGCCGGTCGTGTCGGTCGTGATCCCCGCCTACAACGAGCAGCAGCGGGTGGTGCCCACCATTGGCGCCATCGCCGCCCACCTGTGCACGACCGGGCTGCCGTGGGAGCTGATCGTCTCCGACGACGGCAGCACCGATGACACGGTCGCCCTCGTGCGCTCGCTCGGCCTGGCGAACGTGACCGTGCTCGACCCGGGCGTGAACCGGGGCAAGGGCGCCGCGGTCCGCGACGGCGTGCTGGCGGCGCGCGGCGAGTTGATCCTGTTCTCCGACGCCGACCTGTCGACCCCCATCGAGGAGTTCGACCGCCTGGCCGAGGCCGTTGCCGACGGTGCCGAGGTGGCCATCGCCTCCCGGGCCGCCGTGGGGGCCGACGAGTCCCGCCGGTCACCCCTCCGTCGCCTCGTCAGTGGGGCCCTGCGCGGCGGCGTCCGCCGCCTCACCGGTGTGCGGGTGGGCGACACCCAGTGCGGGTTCAAGCTCTTCACGCGCCACGCCGCCCGCGCACTGTTCGCCGCCGGGCAGGTCGACGGCTTCTCGTTCGACCTCGAGGTGCTGTGGCTGGCCCAGCGTTGGGGCTACGAGATCGCCGAGGTGCCGGTCCGCTGGATCGACGCACCCGGGTCGAAGGTGCGCCCGCTCCGCGAGTCGGTCCGCTTCCTCCGCGACGTCGGCGCGCTCCGCTGGCGCTCGGCGCGGGGCGTGTACCCCCGCCTCCCCGGCGCGCCGCAGGCCGCCCCCGACACGATGCGGGTCGCCCTCGTCACGGCCTACCCGCCCAGCACCACGACCCTCAACGAGTACGGCTACCACCTGGCCCGCCACCTGGCCGCCAAGCCCGAGGTCGGCGCCCTGAGCGTGCTGTGCGACGACCACCCGGGGGGCGTGCCGACCGACCTGCCCGCCGGCGCCACGGCGGTGCCCTGCTGGCGGTACGGCTCGCCGGCCAACCCCCTCCGCATCGCCCGGGCCGTGCGCCGCGAGCGACCCGACGTGGTACTCGTGAACGCCCACTTCACCAGCTTCGGCGCCGGCAAGGTCGCCGCCACCCTGGGCCTGCTCACGCCGCTGCTGCTGCGCCTGCTGCGCGTGCCCAGTGTGGTCCTGCTCCACAACCTGGTCGACACGGTCGACCTCGAGCAGGCCGGCTTCTCCTCCAACCCCCTCGTCACCCGCCTGCTCGGGGTCGCCGGCCGCCTCGTGACCCGGCTGGTCCTGGTCGCCGACCGGGTGGCGGTGACCATCCCCCAGTACGTCGACGTGCTGCGTGACAGCTACGCCGCCACCAACGTGTACCTGGCCCCCCACGGGAGCTTCGAGGAGCCCGACCGGGCCCCCTCGGGGCCCCGACCGGGGCCCGCGAAGGTGCTGGCCTTCGGCAAGTGGGGCACCTACAAGCGGGTCGAGGAGCTGCTCGACGCCCACCGGGCCCTGCTGGCCCGGGGCCATGACCTCGAGGTGATCGTCGCCGGCACCGACAGCCACAACGCGGCCGGCTACCTGGCCGGGGTGCAGGCCCGCTACGCCGACCTGCCCGGCGTGACCTTCACCGGCTACGTGGCCGAGGAGGACGTGGCCGGCCTGTTCACCGAGGCCGCCGTGGCGGTGTTCCCCTACACGAGCACCACCGGGTCGTCAGGTGTCCTGCACCAGGCGGGCTCGTACGGCTGCGCCGCGGTGCTGCCCGACATCGGCGACTTCGCCCAACTGGTGCGCGAAGAGGGCTTCGCTGCAGAGACCTTCGCGCCCGGCGACGCCGGCGACCTGGCCGACGCGATCGAACGCCTCCTGGTCGACCCCGAGCGGCGAGTGGCGATGGGGGAGCAGAACCGGGCCGCCGCCTGCGGCATCCCCCTGGCCGACGTGGCCGACTGGCACCTGCTGCACCTGGCCGACCTGGCCGCCTGACCGCTGAGCCGTCTCAACACCACTCCCGAGACCGCCGGCCCTGCGCCGGACGGGCCACGCGTCGCCCCCCGGGGCGCGCGTGGCCCGTCCCGCGTCCGGTCCGACGGTCCCGTCGGGGTGAACGGCCCTGAGAATCTCTTGACGAAATCCTTCCGATCCTCCCGGCGAGGCCTTGAAAGGCGATCCGTAGCGTCGGACGGGTCAAGCCCAACGACCTTCCCGGAGGAACCACCGTGTCACTCGCCACCATCACCCCCCTGCATCCCAGTGCGCACTCGCACCACGGCGCCACCGCCACCCGGGTGCTGCCCGACCGCTTCGACGTGCACGAGGTGCCCGCCTTCCGCCACGACCTCACCGACGCCCTGACCGGCGGCGACCTCGTGGTCGTGGTGGACGCCAGCGCCGTGCGCTTCCTCGACGCCACTGCCATCGACGCGCTGGTGGCCGCCCGGCTCGAGTGCCGCGAGCGGGGCGGCGAGCTGATCCTGGCCGCGCCCAGCCCGGCCGCCCGCATCGTCTTGGAACTGGCCGGCCGCTACGAGGCCTGCAACCCGATCGAGATCGACGACGTCACCATGGCGGTGGCGGCGTGATGGCCCTCACCGACACGCTCGTCCAGGTCGACGCCCTCGAGCGGGCCATCTACGGCGACACCGTCGCCCCGTCCCTGCCGGCCGAGCGGAGGCACGTCGCCCCGGTGACACCTGCCAGCCCCGCGCCGATCCACCTGGCGCCGGCCGGCCGCCTCGACGTGACCACCGCCCGCGACCTCCGTGACGCGGCAGCCCGGGCCATCGTCGGCCGGCCCGGCACCCTCGTCATCGACCTCGGCGCGGTCACCGACCTCGACGCCGCCGGCCTCGCCGCGGTGAGCCATGCGGCCCTGGCCGCCCGGCGTGCCGGGATCGTGTGCCGGGTGCTGGCCCCCCGCGCCGCCGGCCCCCGCCGGGTGCTCGAGATGACCGGCATGGATCGCCTGCTGCTCGACCGCGCCGCCGCGGGCACCGTCCGATGAACCGCCCCACCCCGGCCCCGGCCCCGGTGACCGGCCGGGCCCTGGCCCGGGGTGGCGCGTTGCTGGGGGTGGCCATGATGGTCGCCAACGCGGGCAACTACGCCCTCAACGTCGGACTGGCCCGGTGGCTCTCGGCCGCGGACTTCGGCGAGGCGACGCTGTTGGTCACCCTGTTCCTCACCACCACGGCGGTGGGCCTCACCCTGCAGATGGTCACGGCCCGCGAGGTCGCCCGGCTCGACGCCGGGCCCGACCCCGACTCGGCCGACGGGCTCCAGCGCTGGCTGGCCCGCCGGGCCGCCCTGATCGGGGTCGCCCTGGCCACGGCCCTGGCCGTCGCCTCCCCGTTGCTCGCGGGGCTGTTCCGCATGGCCCACCCGCTGCCCCTGGTGGTCTTCGCCGCCGGCCTCCCGGCCTACCTGGCCCTCGCGGTGCACCGGGGCGGCCTCCAGGGACGCCTGGGGTTCGGTCCGCTCGCCGCCAGCTTCGTGGTGGAGGCGGGGGTGCGGGTGGCGCTTTCGGTCGCCCTCGTGCGAATCGGATGGGGGGTGACCGGCACGGCTGTCGGCCTGACCGGCAGCGTCGTCGTGGCCTGGTGGCTGGCCCGGCCGGCCCGCGCCACCGCGAGCGACCGCCGGTCGGCGGTGCCGCTCGACCACCTCGCCGCGGTCCGGCGGGCGGCGGCCCCGACCGTGGTGCTGCTCGTCGGGCAGATCCTGGTGAACAACGGTGACGTGCTCGTGGCCAAGGCCGCCTTCACCCCCGCGGTGGCCGGCGCGTACGCGGCGGTCGCCCTGGTGGGCCGCGCCGTGTTCTTCGCCACCTCGTCGGTCGTCACCACCCTCTTCCCGGCCGTGGCCCGGGGCGACACCGACGACCGCGCCCATGGCCGGATGCTGCTCGTCGCCGTCGGCGTGGTGGGCGGCGTCTCGCTGTCGCTCACCGCGGCGGCATGGCTGGCCGGCGGGCAGGGCCTGGCCACCGCGCTGGGCCCGCAGTACGCGTCGCTCGGCCACCTGCTCGGCCCGTACGCGCTGGCGACCTCGTTGTTCGCGGTGGCCAGCCTCCTGGCGGCCGACGACCTGGCCCGGCGGCGGACCGAGGGCCCACGCCTGCTCCTTGCCGCGGCGGCGCTCCAGACCGCCTCGTTGGTGCTGATCCACGGCTCGCCGGGCCAGGTGGTGGGCGTGCAGATCGGGGTGATGGCCCTGCTCTGTGGGGTGATGGGCCGACGGGCCGTCGTGGCCGCCCGCGCCTCCCGGCCGCGCCGGCCCGCCCCGGTGGTGCAACATGACGCCATGCCCGACATGGCCGTGCCTGACCTCGCCGTGTCGTGACCGGGCCATGAGCCTCACTCCCGGGCCGCCGGAGGGCCGTGGCGCCGAGGAGGTCGCCCGGTCCGAGCAGCGACTCGCGACGCTGCTGCACAACCTGTCGGTCACCGTGACCGTGATCGACGAGGCCGGCCAGGTGAAGCTGACCACCGGTCAGGGGCGACCCATCCTGGGCTACGACCCTGCGTGGTGGAAAGGCCGCAGCCTGCTCGACGTGGCCCACCCCGAGGACGTGGCCCGCGGCCTTGCCGTACTCGAGCGGTCGCTCGAGAGCCCTCACCGCGAGGTCGCCGCCGAGCTCCGCGTCCGCCATGCCGACGGTCACCAGGAATGGCTCGAGGTGACCGCGGTGAACCTCCTCGACGATCCCGACGTCGCGGGGATCGTGCTCACCTCCAGGAACGTCACCCAGGCCAAGCGAACCGAACAGGCCTTGTCGGCAGGCCGCGAGGACGCCCTCCGGATCGCCCAGGCCAAATCCGAGTTCGTCGCCGCGGTGAGCCACGAGCTGCGCTCACCCCTCCACGCCATCCTCGGCCTCGCCGAGCTCCTCGAGCAGGAGCCGCTCGACGCCGAGCCCCTCACCTGGGCCCACGGCATCCACCGCGAGGCCGACCGGCTCCGCCGGGTGATCGACGACGTGCTCGACCTGTCGATAATCGAGGCGGGCCGCATGACCCTGGTGTCGCAGCCGTTCTCGCTGCGAGAGACGGCGAACGAGGTGCTGTCGCTGTTCCGGGCCCGCGCCGCCGAGAAGGGGGTACGCCTCACCCTCGACGTGGGCGCCACGGTCACCGATGCCCGCGTCGGCGACCCGTACCGGCTCCGCCAGGTGCTGGTGAACCTGGTCGGCAACGCGGTGAAGTTCACCGACGCCGGCTTCGTCGAGCTGGAGATCGGGCCGAGCGAGGCACCGCCCGACCCGGTCGGCGGCGAGGTCGTGTTCCGCGTGCGCGACTCGGGCCCTGGCATCCACCCCGACGCCCGCGAGCGGCTCTTCGAGGCCTTCCAGCAGGCCGACGCCTCGAACACCAGGGAGGGCGCCGGACTGGGACTGGCCATCAGCGCCCGATTTGTCGAGCTGATGGGCGGTGGCGCCATCGAGGTGTCGAGCCTGGTCGGCCAGGGCTCGACCTTCACCTGCCGCGTCCCCCTGGCCACCGCCGCGGCACCGTCGGGCGACAACGGCACGGTTGTCGAGACGGGCGCGGTGGACGGCGGACGAGTCCTGGTGATCGACGACAACGCCACCAACCGGCTGCTCGTCACCGCGCAGCTGCGGCTGCTGGGCCACGAGTCGGTGGTGCTGCCCGACGGCGAGAGCGGGGTCCGCGCCGCCACCACCGAGGACTTCGACGTGGTGCTGATGGACCTGCAGATGCCGGGCATGGACGGCCTCGAGGCCACCAGGCGCATCCGGGCCCTCGAACAGGGGACGAGGCACCACGTGCCCATCGTCGCCCTCACCGCCTCGGCGCTGTCGACCGACCGCGAGCGCTGTCGGCGGGCGGGCATGGACGGCTTCCTGGCCAAGCCGGTCGAGCTGCGCGACCTCGAAGAGGCGCTGGCGCCGTGGACCGGGCCGGCCGGGTCCACCGACATCGTCGACCGCCCCGAATCGGCGGACCGTCCCGCGCCGGTCACGCCCGGTGAGGGGTCGACCCTCCTCGACGCCGAGCGGCTCGCCCGACTGGCCGAGGACCTGCCGGCCCACGCGTTGCACGGGGTGATCGACACCTACATCGCCGAGCTCGACGGGCGAGTCGAGGCCATCGTCGCCGCCCACACGACGGGCGAAGCTGAGCAGCTCCGCCGGGCCGCTCACGGTCTACGCTCGCCCAGTGCCATGCTCGCGGCGATCGCCCTCGCCGAGGAGTGCCGCCGCATCGAGGAGTCGGCCGAGCCGATGCCCCCGGTGGATCCGGTCAGCCTCCGCGCCATGGCGCGACGCACGGCCGTGGAGCTCCGCGCCCATCACCCTGACCCAGGACCAAGGACCTCATGACGTATGTAGCTGACGCCCCGCTCCGCATGGTGCCGCGATGAAGGGCGTCGTGTTCAACATCGTCGAGGAGTTCGTCACCGAGCAGTGGTCGGCCGACGACTGGGACGACCTGCTGGACGCGGCCGGGCTCGACGGGGCCTACACGGCGCTCGGCACGTACACCGACGCCGAGCTTGCCGCGCTGGTGGATGCGGCCGCCGCCCGTTTCGGGCTCACGACCGAGCAGGTGCTGCGGGCGGTCGGTCGCCACGCCTTCGCCGGCCTCGACCGCCGTTACCCCGACTTCGCCAAGGGCCACGTGGGAATCGACACCTTCCTGCCCACGGTGAACGACATCATCCACCCCGAGGTGCTCAAATTGCTGCCGGGGGCCACCCTGCCCACGTTCCGGGTCGACCACCTCGCCGACGGCTCGATGACGATGACCTACTGGTCCCCCCGCGACCTCTGCGTCTTCGCCGAGGGCCTGGTGCTGGGCGCGGGCGACCACTTCGGCCAGGACCTCACCGTCCACCAGTCGTCCTGTCGGCTCCGGGGCGACACCGAATGCGTCCTGGTGGTGTCGCCGCCTCACCCGGACGGCGCATGACCGACGGCGAGCGCATCGCCCGCCTCGAGCGGCGGCTGGACCGCGAGCGCCGGGCCCGACAGGAGGCCGAGGCCATCGCCGAGCGGGTCACCCGCGACCTCTGGGTCCACCAGCAGGAGCTGAACGACAAGGTGGCGAGGCGCGCCCGGGAAGCCGACGACGCCCGCCTCGCCGCGGAGGCCGCGCTGGAGCAGCGGGCCGACCGACTGGCCGACGCCACCCACCGCTTGCGCACGCCCCTGCATGCGGTGCTTGCCACGCTCGACCTGCTGACCCACGAGCCCCTCGACGGGCCTTCCCGCTCGCTCGTCGAGCAGGCCCGATCGGGGGCGCTCGAACTGCGTGACCAGGTGAGCGGGGTGCTCGACGAGTCCGAGACGAGCGGGGCGGGCTTCGCCGTGCGCGACCTGATCGACCGCCACGAGGCCGACTGGCAACGGCAGGCTGCGCTGGCCGGCCGCCTGCTGGTCGTCGACCTGGCCCCCGACCTGCCGCACTGGGCTCGCGGATCGGTCACCGAGCACCACCAGCGGGCCCAGGCCCTCCTCGGCGCGGCGTTGGCCGAGCATGGAACGGGGTCGATCCAGCTGGCACTGCGGGCCGGCTCCGATGCCGACGCCGGCCTGGCCATCGCGGTCGGGCCCGCCTGAGCGACGCCGCCGGACGACCGGGGTCAGCCTCTCCGGTTCACTGGTCGGTCAGCCGGAACCCGACCCCGCGCACCGTCTCGATGCGGCTGGGCTTGCGGCCGCGATCGATCTTCTTGCGCAGGTTGCCGATGTGGACGTCCACCACGTGGTCGTCACCGAACCAGTCGCCGCCCCAGACCCGCTCGCGCAGCATCTCGCGGGTGTGCACGATCTTGGGCCGCTCGGTGATGACGTCGAGGAGGTCGAATTCGATCTTGGTGAGGCCGACCTCGTCGCCCGCGACCGTGACCCGGCGGGCGGCCGGGTCCACCTCGATCTCACCCACCCGCCTGATGGGCACATCTCCCTGGCGAGGGGCCTCGTCCCGCCGGGGGCGGCGGGACATGGCGGTGATGCGGGCCACCAGCTCGCGCGGGTAGAAGGGCTTGGTGACGTAGTCATCGGCCCCCACCGAGAGCCCGACCACCCGGTCGATCTCCTCGGACTTCGACGTCAGCATGATCACATAGGCGTCGGACACCGCCCGGAGGCGCCGACACACCTCGATGCCGTCCACCTTGGGCAGCACCACGTCGAGCACGACGAAGTCGGGGGCGAACGACTCGACCAGGCGCAGGCCCTCCTCACCGTCGGTGGCCGTGCGCACGTCCATCCCCTCCGCGGTGAGGACCGGTTCGAGCATGGCGAGGGTCTCCGGGGAGTCCTCGACGATCAGCACGCGCACCCGTGCAGTCTGCCGCACGACCGTTGCCCGGAGGTGCCATCGCCCCGACATCTGCCGCGGCCGAACCTTGACGAAACCTTGCCGACGGGGTGAAAAGGATCTGAGACCGGCCCGCGATGCTGCACCCATGGAGAGCACCGAGCGACGCGAGCAGGGGTCGACGACCCGACGAGTGCAGGCCCGAGGCGTGCAGGCCCGACGGTTTGGCGACCTCGCCCTCACTGTCCTGCTCGCCGTCCTGCTCGCCGGTGCCGCGCTGTTGCTGTGGCTGCCCCAACGGGCGTGGTCGCAACCGCTTCTCGAGATGCTGGTGGCCCTCAGCCCGCTCGGCATGGTGGCGGCCGCCGGCGCCGTCACCCTTGCCGCGGCGCGGCGCCGCCCCGGCGCCCTCCTCCTCGCCGCGCTGCTGATCGCCGGCCACCTCCATGCACACGAGTTGCTGGACCGACCATGGGCACGGCCTGCCGCCGCGGCTGGTTCCCCCGCGGGTCTCCGGATCGTCTCGGCCAACCTGCTCGTGGGGAACGACCACCTCCCGGCGGCGCTGGACCACCTGGCGTCGCTCGACGCGGACGTCCTCTTGTTGCAGGAGGTGGACGCATCCGCCGTGGCCGCGCTCGGACGATCGGCCCTCGCCGGGCGCTATCCCCACCGTGTGGTCGACCCTCGCCCGGGCTACTTCGGCTCGGCCATCCTCTCGGCCCGTCCGCTCACCCGCGCCGGTGTCATCGATGTCGCGGGCTGGCCCATGAGCGCGGCGACGGTGCGGGTCGGTGGCCGCGCCGTCCGGATCGTGAACGTCCACGTTCCGCCGCCTCTCGACGACCACCACCTCTCGGTCTGGTCGCACGCGCTGGACGAGTTGCGGAACCGGGCGACGGACCGCCGCGTGGTGCTGATGGGCGACTTCAACGCCACCGACGACCACGCCCGATTCCGCCGACTGAAGGCATCCGGCTTCGCCGACGCCCTCGACGGGAGCGGCTGGTCCGCCACGTGGCCCGCCGACCGTCTCGTGCCACCGCTGCTCCGCCTCGACCACGCCCTGCTGAGCGAGGGGCTCACCGCACATCGGGCCGAGACCCTCTCGGTGCCCGGTAGCGACCACCGCGGCGTCCTGGTCGACGTCGCCTCCACCGGACGGTAACCCGCCGTGTCCTCTTCCTGCGTCTCCGCCACCCCTACCGCCCCGCTCGCCCTCGCACGCGACCTCTGCGAAAGGCCGACCATGTCGCCCGACCCCACCCCTGCCTCCCATGACCGCTTGTCCCACCGGTCCCCGGGGCCCCGGCCCGTCCTGGCCCGGGTCCTCGTGGTCGATGACGAACCCACCGCGCGGGCCACCGCCGACGCCATGCTGCGAGGCTCGGGCAACGAGGTCCGCATGGCAACCACCGCCCACGACGGGCTCATCATGGCCCAGGCCTGGCGCCCCGACGTCGTCCTGCTCGACGTGATGATGGCCGACACCGACGGCTTCGAGCTCTGCCGCCAACTCCGCGCGGAGCCCGCCAACGCCGACCTGCGGGTCTTCCTGCTCACCGCCCTCGACGACCCCGCCTCACGGCTCCGCGGCTTCGAGGCCGGCGCCGACGAGTTCATCACCAAGCCCATGAACCGGGCCGAGATGCTCGCCCGCATCAGCGGCGCCGCCCGGGTCAACCGCTACCGGACCATGCGCGACCACCAACTCCGCCTCGCCACCCTGCCCGAACCCGCCACCGAAGACGCGCTGATCGACCTCTCCACCGTCGAGCACGACACCGCCCTCGACCGCTGCCTCGCCACCATGGCCCTCGCCGTGCAACCCATCGTCGAGCTCGACGGCGACGACGCCCCCCACGTCCACGCCCACGAGGTGCTCATGCGCCCGAACGACCCCGCGTTCCCGAACCCCATGGCCGTCCTCCACACCGCCGCGCGCCTCGACCGCCTCGCCGACGTCGGACGCGCCGTCCGCGCCCGCGTCGCCGCCCTGCTCGAGCACGGCCATCTCACCGGCACCGTGTTCGTCAACGTGACCAGCGCCGACCTGGCCGACGACGCCCTCTACCACGACGACCCGTTGGCACCCCACGCGTGCCGTATCGTCTTTGAAATCACCGAGCACGAATCCCTCGAGCGCGTCCCCGACCTCTCCCGCCGCCTCCAGGCGCTACGCGACCGCGGCTACCGCTTCGCCGTCGACGACCTCGGCTCGGGATACTCCAGCCTCAACAACATGGCCCTCATCGAGCCCGACTACGCCAAACTCGACCGCGAACTGGTGGCCGACGTCGAGGCCTCACCCACCCGCGCCACCATCGTCCACACCATCATCGACCTCTGCACCGCCCTCGGCATCGCCCTCATCGGCGAAGGCGTCGAGACCGCCGGCGAACGCGACACCCTCATCGACCTCGGCTGCCGCGTCCACCAGGGCTACTTCTACGCCCGACCCGCGCCACACCCACATGACCGGCGCACCGCTGCCGCGTGACGAGGACGAGCGGCTGGCGGAGCTCGCCTCGTTCGGCATCCTCGACACCGCCGCCGAGGCCGCCTACGACGAGATCGTCGAGCTCGCCGCCGAGCTGTGCGGCACCTCGATGGCGGCGCTGAGCCTGGTCGACGCCGATCGGCAGTGGTGGAAGGCCCGGGTCGGCCTCGACGCAACCGGGACACCGCGGGAGATCGCCTTCTGCAGCCACGCCATCCTCGGCGACGACGTCTTCGTGGTGCCCGACGCCACCAGCGACCCCCGGTTCGCCGACAACCCCCTGGTCGTCGGTGACCCGGGCATCGAGTTCTACGCAGGGGCGCCCCTGATGACGCAGCACGGCCATCGGGTCGGCACGCTGTGCGTCCTCGACACCGAGGCACGCGTCCTCGATCAGCCCAAGCGCCGTGCCCTCGAGGTCCTGGCCAAGGCCGCGGTCGCCCGCATGGAGCAGGACCGTGACCTCAAGGCCATGGCCGCCCTCGCCGTGGACGCCCGCCGGTCGCAGGTCGAGTTGGCCGACTCGACGAAGCTGCTCCGGGCCCTCAGCGAGGTGCAGAGCTCGTTTCTCCTCAGCGGCGACCCCGTCACCGCGTTCGACCAGGTCCTGGTGACCGTGCTGGAGGTCACCGGCAGCGAATACGGCTTCATCGGCGAGATCCGCCACGACGACGACGGGGCGCCGTACCTCAAGACCCACGCCATCACCGACATCTCGTGGGACGAGGCCACGCGCCGGTTCTACGAGGAGAACGTCGAGGCCGGCCTGGAGTTCCACAACCTCGACACCCTGTTCGGGGCGTGCCTGCGCACCCTCGAGCCGGTGATGGCCAACGAGCCGGCGGCGGACCCACGCGCCGGTGGCCTGCCCCCCGGCCATCTGCCGCTGCGGGCCTTCCTCGGGGTGCCGTTCCGGACCGGCGCGGTCGTCACCGGGATGATCGGCGTCGCCAATCGAGACGGCGGCTACGACCCGGCGCTCGTCGAGTGGCTCGAGCCGATCCTCGACACCTGTGGCAGCCTCCTCGGCCACTACAAGGCGGAGGTCCTGCGCCTCGCCGCCGAAGCGGCCCTCCGCGACAGCGAGACCCGGCTGCAGGAGCGCGGCCGGGCCCTCACCGCGGCCAACGCCGAGCTCTCGCGGGCCGCCCGGCTGAAGGACGAGTTCCTCGCCGCGATGAGCCACGAGCTGCGCACGCCGCTGAATGCGGTCATCGGCATGGGCGAGGCCCTCAACGCCGGGGCCTTCGGCGACCTCGCGCCTGATCAGTCCGAGGCCATCGCCATCATCGAGGACAGCGGTCGCCACCTGCTCGAGCTGATCAGCGACATCCTCGACCTCTCGAAGTACGAGGCGGGGCACCTCGAGCTGCAGGTCGACGAGGTGGACCTGGACTCGCTGTTCACCCGCGCGCTCCGCCTGGTGCGCGAGACCGCCCACCGCAAAGGGGTGGCCCTGCGGGCCGACATCGAGGACGGCCTGGGGCCGTTGTGGGCCGATCCGCTCCGCCTCCGCCAGATCCTGGTCAACCTGCTCGACAACGCGGTCAAGTTCACGCCGGCGGGAGGGTCGGTGACGCTCGACGTGGCAGGGGAGCACGGCGGGTCCGCGATCAGGTTCTCCGTCGCCGACACCGGCATCGGCATCGGCATCGGCCCCGACGACCTCGAGCGGGTCTTCGAGCCCTTCATCCAGGTCGACAGCAGCCTGTCGCGTCAGCACGCCGGCACCGGTCTCGGCCTGGCGCTGGTGCAACGACTCACCGATCTGCACGGGGGAAGCGTCGAGTGCAGAAGCACGCCGGGGAGCGGCAGCACCTTCGTGGTGCGCATCCCACAGGGGCTGCCGGGACCGGCGACAACCGCCGCCGAGGACCCGGTCCGCCGGGATCGGCCGGAACACCCGGACCACGCAGATCGTCCACTCGCGCTCGTCGCCGACGATCACGAGGTGAACCTGACCATCCTCACTCGCTACCTCGAGGCCAACGGCTGGCGGGTGGTCACCGCCCGCGACGGGCACGACGCCCTGGAACGACTGCGGGCCGAGCCGCCGGACGTGGTGCTCATGGACATCCAGATGCCGAACATGAACGGGCTCACCGCCATCCGCGCCATCCGTGCCGATCCCGAGATCGCCGAAACCCCGGTCATCGCGGTCACCGCCCTGGCCATGCCAGGGGACCGGGAGCGCTGCATCGACGCGGGCGCCGACGACTACCTGGCCAAGCCCGTCCACCTCGGTGCGCTGCTCGTGGCGGTGGAGCGGATCATCGAGGGCCGCTCCGTTCGTCCACCCGCGCCGCCGACCTGAGGGCCCAGTGGGTGACAGCCGAGGGCAGGGCCTCGCCGATGCCGCTCTGCTCGGCCAGCTCAAGGGCCGTACGTGGCCCCATCCCGAGCGAAGCCTTCCATGGTTCGGACGGCGTGGCGCCGCGACCTGTCACTGGTCGCGGCGCCCGGAGTCGGTCGAGTCCCGTCAGGTCGTCCCGGGGCGCTTGGACGCCCGCCGGAGCCCGGCACCGGTGAGGATCAACAGGCCGGCGGCGGCGAGGAGGCCGGCGATGTCGGCACCGGTGCGGGGCAGTGAGCCCGGCACGTGAGGCACCGGCTGGCCCTGGTCGCCCACATCGACGACTGCGTCGTCGGTGTTGTTGTCCGTGTCGGTGTCATCGATGCCATCGACCCGGGCCGTGTTGGTGACGGTGTCGCCCGGTGCGGCGTCGACGTAGGTCTCGACCGTGAACGAGGTGGCCTCTCCCGTTGCCAGGTCGGTGTCGGTCACACAGGTGACGGTCGGGTCCGTGAAGTCGCAGACCCACCCGTCGCCAGCGGCGTTCCGGTACCTGAGCCCGGCGGGCAGGTCGTCGGTGACGATGATGGGCTCGGTCGCCGGTGAGTCGCCGACGTTGGTGACGGCGATCCGCCAGGTGGCGATCCCCGCTGCCTGATCGACGTCGATCAGGTCCTTGGTGATGGCCAGGTCGGTCACCGGCGGGGCGGCCACGTCGACCACGGCGGCGTCGTCGTCGGTGACATCGACCCCCACCGGGTCGCCCTGGCCATCCACCGGGGTGCCGGCGGCGGTGGCGACGTTCACGAAGCCGTCCTCGACGCCCGCCACCACGCAGGTGTAGGCGGCGAAGGAGTCGCCGGGGTCGAGTGTGTCCGAGAAGGTGCGGGCGCAGTCCGGTCCGAGTTCGTCGCCCACCGCGATCCCCGACAACGGGACCTCTCCGGTGTTGGTGACCACGATCTGGAAGGTCGCGTCCGCGCCGGACTCGATCGTGGTTGCTTCCACGAAGTCACCGGTGTCGGGGTCCTGCACGGTCTTGACCACCTGGATCGACGCCACCTGGATCCGGGCAACCTCGTGGTCGCCGGAGCCCGCCGGGGGCCCGTCAACCGAGTCGCCGGTCACGCCGGCGTCCACGGTGAGCCCGGCGGTGACGTCGGCGACCTCACACGTGTAGACCCACACCTCGCCCACGTCCAGCACGCCGGGGTTGGTGTCGTCACCACTGACCAGCGTCGGCGGCGCGTCACACCCGGGGGCGTCGAGGGCCACGTCGGTGATCGGTGCGTCACCGGTGTTGGTCACCGTGAAGCGGAAGCTGGCGGTGTCGCCCGACGAGTAGGTGGCCGGGGTGGGGTCGTTGCCGCCCAGTGTCCCGGCGTCGCCGTCGGCGTCGAACCAGTCGCCGGTGAAGGGGTCCTGCACCTCGGTGAGGATGGTCATGGCCGGAGCCACCTGGTCCACCGCCGCGGTGTCGTCGTCGGTCACGTCCGGCACGCCGGGCAGCGGCGCACCTCCGCCGTCGACGGGCGTGCCCGTGGCCGACGCCGTGTTGGTGAGGTCACCGTCGAGGGTGGTCTCGAAGAACAGCACGGTCGAGTCACCAGGCGCCAACGTGGTCAGGTCGCCCGACAGGAGGGTCATGTCACGCTGGTCGATGCCCAGGTCGCCGTCGACGAGCGTCACGGGCGCCAGGGTCACCGCACCCGTGTTGGTGACCACGAAGCAGTAGGTCACGGCCCGACCGTTGACCCCGGTCACCGACTCAGAGCCGGCGCAGCCCGCGCCGCCGTCGTGGCCCCGGTACACCGTCTTGGCCAGGGCGATGGCCGCCTGGCCCACGTCGTCGCGGTCCGTGCCCACGTTGTCATCGGGGGTCGGGTCGGGCCCGTTCGTGCCGTCGTCGGCGACCGTGGCGGTGTTGAGCAGGGAGGTGACGTCGGCCGCCAGCGGGGTGTCGACGGTCGCCACCACCGTGCGGGTGGCGGTCGCGCCGCCACCGGGCAGGTCGAACGCCGGCCAGGTGACCACACCGCTGTCTTCGGTTCCGCCATCGGAGGCGCTCACGAAGGTGAGCCCCGCGGGGAGGGTGTCGGCGAGGTCGACATCGACCGCGTCCTGGTTGCCGGCGTTGGTGACGACGAGCGTGTACGTGAGGACCTGGCCCTCGACCACCACGGTCTGGGCGTCGTCCTTGCGCACGGACAGGTCGGGCGCCGCGTCGATCAGGTCGACGTCGTGGTCCGTGTCGTTGTCGGGGTCGACGTCGCCGACCGTGGTGACGTCGGCGCGGTTGTCGAGGTTGTCGATGCTGATGGCCAGGGGGTCGTCGACCCGCACCGTGACGGTGAAGGTCACCGTCCCGCCGTCGCCGGCCAGGTCGAAGGCGGGCCAGGTGAGCACGCCGGCGTCCTCGATGCCACCGCCGCTGGCGCTGACGAAGGCGAGGCCGGCGGCGGGCAGCGTGTCGGTGAGGGTCACGTCGACCGCGTCCTGGTCACCTTGGTTCGTGACCACGAGCGAGTAGCTGAACTGCTCGCCCGGCGTGCGGGTCTGCACGCCGTCGTCCTTCACCACGCCCACGTCGATGACCGACTGCGTCGAGTCCTCGTCGGTGTCGCGGTTGTTGCCCGGGGTCGGGTCGGGCCCGTCCACCTCGTCGTGGGTGACCACCGCGTCGTTCAGGATCTGGGTGGTGCCGTTGGGGAGCGAGCGGCGGACGTGCACGTCGACGGTGACGCTGACGCTGGTGCCACCGGCGATGGTGCCGAGGTCCCAGGTGACGTCGCCACCCACCGACGAGCCGTCGTGGGTGCCGCCGTCGGAGGCGGCGTCGAACACCACCTCGGCCGGGAGGGTGTCGACCAACTGCGCGCCCTGCACGTCGGCCCCGCCGTCGTTGAAGACGGTGAGGGTGTAGGTGTAGGCCTCGCCGGGGGTGCGGGTCTGCACGCCGTCGTCCTTCACCAGGCGCAGGTCGCCGATGGTCCGGTCGACGTCGGTCGCGCTGTTGTCGTCGGGGGTCGGGTCGGGCCCGTTGGTGCCGTCATCGGCCACGTCGGCCCGGTTGGACAGCTCGAGCACGCCCGGTGCGGCCGGGTCGTCCACGATGACGGTGACGGTCCGGGTGAACGTGGCGCCGTCGCCGGCCAGGTCGACCGCCGGCCAGCTCACCAGCCCGGCATTCTCGGTGCCGCCGTCGGAGGCCGAGTCGAAGGTCACTCCTGCGGGCAGCACGTCGGTGAGGGCCACCCCGCTGGCTCCCTGGTCACCGCGGTTGGTCACCGTGAGCGTGTAGGTGAGCTGCTCGCCGGGTGAGGCGACGGTCTCGCCGTCGTCCTTGATCACGGACAGGTCCGGGGCCGCGTCGATCTCGTCGGTGTCGGTATCGGTGTCGTTGTCGGGGTTGGCGTCGGCGGGGGCCGTCACCTCCGTGGTGTTCTCGACGAGGTCGATCCCCGCGGCCAGCGGGTCGTCCACGGTCACGGTCACGGTCCGTGTGGTGGTCCCGCCGTTGCCGTCGAGGTCGAACAGGGGCCACGAGACCACGCCGGCGTCCTCGGTGCCGCCATCGGAGGCACGGACGAACGACAGGCCCGCAGGCAGGGTGTCGGCCAACGCGACGTCGATGGCGTTCTCGTCACCGTCGTTGGTGACGGCCAGGGAGTAGGTGTACTCCTCGCCGGGGGTGCGGGTCTGTGTCCCGTCGTCCTTGACCACGCCGACGTCGACGGTGCCGTCGACGGTGTCGGTGTCGGTGTCGCTGTTGTTGGCGGGGGTCGGGTCGGGACCGTTGGCGCCGTCATCGACGGCAGAGGCCCGATTGACCACCTGAGTGGTGCCGTTGGGCAGCGGTTCCACGACCTGGACGCTGACGCTGACGGTCCGTGCGTCACCCGGAGCAATGGTGCCGAGGTCCCAGACCACCTCGCCACCGACCGGGGCGCCGTCGTGGGCTCCGCCGTCGGTAGCGCCTTCGAAGGTGAGCTCTGCCGGCAGCGTGTCGGTGAGGGTCACGCCGGTAGCGTCGACGCCCCCGTCGTTGTGGACGGTGACGGTGTAGTCGTACGACTCACCAGGGGTGCGGGTCTGGGTGCCGTCGTCCTTCACCACCCGCAGGTCGGGCACGGAGCCGTCGACGTCCAAGGCGGTGTTGTCGTCGGGGGTGGGGTCGAGCCCGTTGGTGCCGTCGTCGGCCACGGTGGCGGTGTTGAGCAGGGAGACCGCGGTGATCGGGTCGTCCACGATGACGGTCACCGTGAAGGTCACGGGATCGGCGCCGACGGCCAGGTCGAACGCCGGCCACGTGACCACGCCGGCGCTCTCCGTGCCGCCGTCGGAGGCCGAGTCGAAGCTGACGCCCGCGGGGAGCGTGTCGGTGACCACCACGCCAGTGGCGTTCTGGCCGCCGACGTTGTCGACCACGACCTCGTAGGTGAGGGCCTCGCCCGGCGAGGCCACGGTCTGGCCGTCGTCCTTGGTGATGGTCAGGTCGGGGGTGGCGGCGGCCGTGTCGGTGTCTGTGTCCTCGTTGTTGGCCGGGTTGGCGTCGTCGGGTGAGCTCACCGTGGCGCGGTTGACCACCTCGTCGATGCCCGCGGCCAGCGGGTCGTCCACCGTGACCGTGACGGTCCGGGAGGTGGAGGCGCCACCCACCAGCGAGAACGCCGGCCAGGTGACCACGCCGGCGGCCTCGGTACCACCATCAGAGGCCGAGTCGAAGCGCAGTCCGGGCGGCAGGGTGTCGGTCAAGGTGATGCCCGACTCGTCCTGGTTGCCCTGGTTGGTGACGTCGAGGGTGTAGGTGTACTGCTCCCCCGGCGTGCGGATCTGGGTGCCGTCGTCCTTGGTGACGGCCACGTCGACCGCGGCGTCGGTGGTGTCGAGGTCGCTGTCGCGGTTGTTGTCGGGCACCGGGTCGGGCCCGTGGGTGCCGTCGTCGGCGGCCTCGGCCGTGTTGAGGAAGTCGGTGATGCTGTCGGCCAGCGGGTTGTCGACCACGACCGAGACCGTGAAGGACCGCTGGGCGCCCGCGGCGAGGTCGAACGCCGGCCACGACACCACGCCGGCGGCCTCGGTGCCGCCGTCGGAGGCCGAGGCGAAGGCGAGCCCGGGCGGGAGGTTGTCGGTCAGGTCGATGCCGGTGGCGTCACGACCGCCGTCGTTGTGGACGGTGATCGTGTAGTCGTAGGCGTCGCCGGGCGAGCGCACCTGGACGCCGTCGTCCTTGACCACCCGGAGGTCGGGTGCGGTGAAGGTCAACTGGTCCTGGCCCGTGACGTCGGGCTCGTCACGCTCGGCCCCGTCGCCGCCGGGGTGACCGGTGGGCAGGGTGGTGGCCTGCGACACCACGGCGGTGTTGACGATGCTGCCGGGGACGGGCACCGGGTCGGCCAGGGTGACCGAGAAGGTGAAGGTCACCGTCTGGCCGACGGCGATGTCGCCGCCGGTGTAGGTGACCCGCGTGTCGTTGTCGCCCTCGGCCGTGGCCGTGTAGGCGAAGCCGGCGGGGGTGGTGCCCTCGGCGATCCCGGCGGCGGGGAAGGCGTCGCCCTCGAGCAGGTCGGTCACGACCGTGTCGAACGAGGTCGAGGTGCCCTGGTTGGTGACCTCGAGGGTCACGTCGACGGTGTCGTCGGCCGCGGCCTGGCCGGGCGTGAACACCTTGGTGATGACCATCCGGGGCTCGACCACCGTGACGGTGGCCGGGGCGCTGACGATCGAGCGGCCGGCCACGTTCACTGTGGCGCGGTTCACGAGGGAGGTGGCCTCGTTCGCTCCGGTGGCGGGGTCGTCGCCCCGGTTGCCGGCGACGTCGAGCACGACCAGGTCGAGGCTGACGACGATGGCATTGTCGTCGGGGTTGCCCGCGGTGACGCTGGTGGCGCCGACGTCGATGGTGACGTCCTGGCCGTCGGCCCCGTCGGCAACGGGCGTGACGGTGACGGCGCCCAACGTGCCGCCGAAGTCCGCACCCAGCAGGGGGTGGCTGGTGGACACCTGGGCGGAGCCGCCCACGTAGCCCATGCCCGCAGGCACGGCGTCGACCACCGAGAACGAGCTGAGGTCGCCTTCGGGCAGGTTGACCAAGACGTCGTAGGAGACCACTTCGCCGACGGTCACGGACGTTGCGGTGGTCGACGCCTCGCTGGTGGCGGCGATCGACTTGGCGATGGTGGCGTCGGGTGCCATGACGGTGGCGCCGTCGCTGTCGCGGTAGTCGTTGGCCGCACCGCCGATGTCGGCGGTGTCACCGGTGCGCTCGACGCCGAAGGTGCTCTCGAGCGCGCTGGTGGGGCCCTGGGCGCCGGGCAGGCTGGAGTAGTCGACCGTTGCGGTGTTGGTGAGGCCCGCGGCCAGCACGGCGAGGTTGATGCCCGGATCGACCGTGGCGTCGAACTCCAGGGTGGAGGTCTGGCCCACGTTCAGGCGGCTCCACGCGGTGGTGAGGTCGGGGGCGGCGCTGTCGTCGGGCCCGCTGGTGGGAGCGATGCCCGCGGTGTGGGTGAATGTGCCCGGCACATAGGTGAAGCCGGCCGGGATGGTGTCGGCCAGGTTCACCTCGAAGGCGTCCGAGGTGCCGGTGGTGTTGTCGACCACCATCGTGAACGTCACGGTGTCACCGGCGTCGGCCACCGAGGGGGCGACGGTCTTGTCGACCTGGACGTTGGGCTCGCGGATGCGCGCTGCGGGCGCGGCGGCCGAGCCGCCGAACGACGTGACGACGGAGTTGGCTCGGGTTCCGTTGTTCTGGTTGCGCGCGGTGTTGGCCACCACTGCGGTGTAGGTGAGGGTGATCTCCTCGGTGGTGGCGTTGTCGGTGTCGGTGTTGGTCACCGTCCCGAAGTCCCAGGTCGCCACCCGGCCGTCGCTGGCACCGCCGGCGTTGACCGGCGTGACCGCGGGCGTGGTCCCGGCTGCGGACCAGTCGCCCCCGTTGGCCGTGGTGGTCAGCGCGCCCGAGGCCGAGGCCGAGTCGAAACTGACGAAGGCCAGGTCACGGGCCAGCGTGTCGGTGACGGTGAAGCCGGGGTGGGTGCCCTCGGGCACCGCGATGCGCACCTGGTAGCTCACCTGCTCGCCGATGGCCACGTCGTTGCCGGTGGTGTGGGCCTGGTCGGTGCCGGTGATGGTCTTGGTGATGGCCGGTCGTGCCGTGCGCACGGTGGCGGCGTCGGTCAGCGAGGTGGGGCCGGTGTGGTCCTCGGCGCCCTCCGCTCCGGCGTACTGGTCGACTGCCGCGGTGTTGGTGAGGGTCTGGTTGGCCGACACCGGGTCGGGGTCGGTGGTGTGGTCCAGCTTCAGGTTGTACGTGACGACGGCGATGTTGGCGCCGCCCGACGCCTGGTAGGCGGCCAGGGACCCCTGGTCGGGGTCGGACGCGGTGTCGTCGACCAACTCGATGCCGGTGCCGAAGAGCCCGCCGCCGAGGTCGGTCCACGCCAGGGGGTTGCCGGCGCCGTCGGTGACCTGCAGGTTCAAGGCGGCGACGGTGCCCGGCACCTCGTACCCGGCAGGGAGCACGTCGGAGATGCGCACGTCGAAGGCACCGTGCAGGCCGCTCCCCGTGTTCTCCACCACGATGGCGTGGGTGACGAGGTCACCCGCGTCCACCCCGCCGGTGATGTTGCTGTTCACCGGGTGGGCGGCCAGACCGGCCGAGTCGATCGTTCCGGCCCAGCGCGGTGGGGTGACGCTCCCCGTCGGGGCGGTGAAGGCCACGGGGCCCACCGTCGTCGGTGAGAACGTGGCCGCGGGGTTGTTCGACGCCACCACGCCCTTGGTCACGGAAAGGGCCGGCTGGGTGAGTTCGATCTGGATGATGTCGTCCGCGTTCGCAACGTCGGCGAACGAGTTCGCGTACCAGAGGCGGGCCTGGTTGGTCAGGTACAGGCCGTCGACGAAGGGGTCGTCGGACAGCTTCAGGCGCAGCAGGATGTCGATGACCGCCGAGCTGCGCCCGTCCTGGTTCTGCACGTCCGCATACGCGAAGGTCAGCGAGTTCGACGTGGTGTCCACCGACGCGGTGGGGGTGCGCCCCGTGGTGGCGGTGAAGGTGTCGAGCGACCCCAGGCGGGCCGAGCCCACGGGGGGCAGCGCCCCGGTCGGGTTGGGCGTGGTGTCGACGGTGCCCGAGAAGCCGGCGGCCGCGAGGACGGGCAGGGGCAGATAGTCCTCCAGGCGCAACTGCTCGACATTGGTGAGCGGCACCGTGGCGGTCAGGCGGTAGGTGATCTCGTCGCCCGGGGCGAACTGGGTGCGGTTGGGCAGGCCCGTCGGGTCGTCGGGGTCGGCCGGCACGTCGCCGTTGACCGCGTAGATCGACTTGTTCAGGGCGGGCGCCACGATGGTGACCCCGGCGCCGCTGCCGTCGTCCTCGAAGGCGGGGACGGCCTGGGGCAGCTGGGTGGCGTTGTCGTAGACCTCGCCGGCGACAGTGACGTCGTTGGACAGCCGGTCGCCCGAGTCGAGGGTGTTGGCGCTGTCGAGGCAGTGGTAGTTCGAGTCGACGACCGTGCGGAACACGATGGTGGCGGTGGTCGCCCCGGTGTCGCCGCCGGTGGCGAGGCCGCCGGTGAGCACCCCGTCGCCGCCGCCCATGGTCGCGACCGCATCCGACAGGTCGACGCCGAGCGCGGTCGAGCCGTCGCCACACGGCGCGTCGGCACGGCTCACGGTCAGGTCCCCGGCGGGAATGGTGCCGTCCACCGACTCGTTGCCGTCGGCGAACTGCAAGGTCGGGTCGAAGCCCGGGTCGAGCGTCTGGCCGTCGGTGAAGACATCGTCCAGGGTGACGCCCGCGAAGGTGAAGTAGTCCGAGACCTGCACGGCGATCGACCACTCGAGGGTGTCGCCCGGCGAGGCGCCGGGCGTGCCGACATCATCGACGACGGCGACCGATTTCTGGGCAGCGATCGACTTCGGGGTCAGTCGGTGCTGGGCGGAGGCGCTCACGTTGTCGACGCCGCCGGCATCACGGGTGTCGATGGGGGCCCAGTCGCCGAGGGCCGAGGACTGGTTCACGCTGGTGGCGTCATCACCGCTGCCCGGGTCGATCACCGGGTCGCCGTTGGCGTCCAGGTCGGGAACGTAGAAGTCGACGGTCACCGAGGCGTCGCCCGCGCCACCGGTGCCGGTGACGGTCGGGAAGTTGACGGTGAGCTCGTTGTCGGGCGCGTTCTGAGGCGTCGTGGTGCTGGGCGGCTCGACGGTGATCGAGCCGGCGGGCGTGATGGCGCCGGCGCCGAGGTAGACGAGGTTGTCGGGGAGCAGGTCGGTGAGGTCCAGGTCGGTGAGGACCTGGCCGGGGGCGACGCCCAGGTCGAGCCGGTACTGGCGCGGGAAGTTCGGGCCGGTGGCGGTCTCGTCCTCGGGGCCCAGGTAGGTCTTGGTCATCGAGACCAGGGTGGGCTCGACGGTGGCGGTGTCCGGGGCGCCCTGCACGATGGGCGTGCTGCCGGTCGGCGTGTCGCCGTAGCGGAACCCCGCCCTCGCTGCGATCGGGAGGGGGGTGCCGAGGTCGGCCAGGTTGGACATCGAAGCGGTGACGGAGATGGTTGCCGCGGGCTGGCCGGGGCTGAAGCTGCCGAAGGGCAGCTCGAGGACCACGAGCTGGTCGCCCACCCGGAACCCGGCGGGGCAGACGATGGGCAGTCCCGTGAAGGGGTGGGTCTGGCTCCCCCCGCAATTGGTGATGGTGAGGGGGATCGAGGTGACGTCCGAGCCCAGGTAGGAGGCCGTGGCGAAGGTCAGGCCGTCGTCCACCGCGTTCCCCGCACCATCGACGCCGGTGACGGGCAGCCACAGGTCCACGTAGGGGCCATAGCCGGCGGCGTCGACGTCGGCGTTGTCGAACGACACCGAGAAGCTGACGTCGGTCCCGATGAACGAGCTGGCGGGCACGCTCAGCGTGGCCTCGGGCGCCGGGGGGGCGGCCGAGGCCTGCGGGGCACCGACCATCGCCAGCCCGATGGCCACCAGGACCACCACCAGCACCGCGCCTGCCGCACGCCTGAGGCGCGGTGCATCGTTCGACTTCATCGTGTTTCGCCTCGTCCCAGTGGATGTCGCCTGATCCATCGGTCGGGGGGGCCAGGAACCAAGGGGTTGCACCCGCGAACCCAGTGCGCGGGCGTGGGGCCCGAAAGGATCAACTGCGTGGGTCACCGACCGACGAAGACCTCGTGGAGCGACCGGCGATCCCCCCTGACGAGCCCGCGCGCCTCGCGGAGCTGCGCTCGCTTTCGCTGCTCGACACCGACCCGGAGGAGCGCTTCGACCGGGTCACCCGCGTGGCCCAACGCCTCTTCGGGGTGCCCATCGCGCTGGTGAGCCTGGTCGACGCCGACCGCCAGTGGTTCAAGTCCCGCCAGGGCCTGGCCGTGACCGAAACACCCCGCGACGTGTCGTTCTGCGGGCACGCCATCCTCGACGACTCCATCCTGAGCGTCCCCGACGCCTCGGTCGACCCCCGGTTCTTCGACAACCCGCTGGTCCTCGCCGACCCCCAGATCCGCTTCTACGCCGGCTGTCCGATCAGCGGGCCTGCCGGGGCCAAGCTCGGCATCCTGTGCATCATCGACCGGACCTCGCGGGCGCTGGCCCCCGAAGACGCCGCGTCGCTCCGCGACCTCGCCGAGCTGGTCGAGCGCGAGATCGAGGGGCTGTACCTCGCCACCGCCGACGCGCTCACCGGGTTGTACAACCGCCGCGGCTTCGACCTGTTGGCCGGCAAGGCACTCAAGCTCTGCCGCCGACAGTTCACCGACGCCAGCCTGCTCTACTTCGACCTGAACGGCTTCAAGGCGATCAACGACCGGTTCGGCCACCCCGAGGGCGACCGGGCACTCCAGGAGTTCGGCCGGCTGATCGCCGGCGCCTGCCGGTCGTCGGACATCGTGGCCCGCCTCGGCGGCGATGAGTTCGCCGCGCTGATGCCGGGCGACAACAGCCTCCCCGAAGTCTTGGTGCGGATCGGTGCCGCACTCGACGAGTGGAACGCTGCACCGGGCCAGCCCTATGACCTCTCGGCCTCGATCGGGTTCGCCCACTTCCAGAAGCTGGGCACCGACTCGATCGAGGAGATGCTGCGCCTGGGCCGATGCGCTGATGTACGCCCGGAAGCACCAGACCACCCCCGGCTGAGCCACGCGGCATCCGGTCACGCCCGCCCGGGCGGCGTGGTCGCGTCCGTCGCCCTGCGGCACCCCACTGCCTCGACGAATCCCGAGGCGGTTCAGGACTCGCTTTTGGCTGGTTGAAACAGGGCTTGCCGGCCAGTTTCGGCCCTGAACGTCGAGTTCATGGCACTCGTCCAGCCCGTCCATTCTATCGTTGAGACGATGGAGGCGAGAGCGTGAACCCTGGCGAGAAGATCTGGAAGACCGCGGCCTTCGTCAGGGAGGAGTTGTACGCCGACACGTCGGGGCACGACTGGTGGCACATCGAGCGCGTGCGGCGGCTCGCCCTCGTCATCGGCATGCACGAAGGCGCCGACCTCTACGTCGTCGAGCTCGCGGCCCTCCTCCACGACATCTCTGACTACAAGCTCAACGGCGGCGACTTGGAGAAAGGGCCGCAGGTAGCGTTCGACTGGGTCGTCTCGCTCGGCGAGAGCGAGGAGTTCGCCGGAGTGATCGCGACGATCGTCGGTGGGGTGACGTTCAAGGGCGCCGGTGTCGATTCCTCGATCGGGACACTCGAGGGCATGGTCGTTCAAGACGCTGACCGCCTCGACGCCATCGGTGCCGTGGGCGTCGCCCGTGCCTTCACATACGGCGGTTCCGCAGGGCAGCCCATGCACGAGCCCGGCTCGACACCGACCTTGCACGCGACAACGGCTGAGTACCTCAAGCGGTCGGGCACGACCGTGGACCACTTCTACGAGAAGCTCCTTCTCCTCCGCGATCGGATGAACACGGCGACTGGGCGGGGCATCGCTGAGCGTCGACACGCCTACCTCGAGAGCTTCCTAGAGGAGTTCCTGCGGGAGTGGGACGGTCGCGACCTTGGTGCTGAGGCTCAGCCCGGGCGTGCCTCCTAGCAGCAGCTCCACTCAACCGGGCATGAGAACGTTCACCAAGGGGCGCTGAGCACGCCTGGTTCAGGCCGGGCGGCCGCACCCCCGACCACCCCAACACCCTCGGCGCCGACATCGACACGATCACCGTCGGCCCCCTCCTCGCCCCCGGCGCCCGCAACGCGGCCATCGACCTCGCCTCCACCGGCGACACCTACCTCCCCGGAGTCCTCGCCCTCTCCGTCACCCGCTGACCAGCACCTCGCGGCCTCGGCAAAGGCGGCGGCGGCGCGGCGGTATGAGTCCCCTGGCGTGGTGGGGTTTGGGTCCACCGTGAGGTGAGCCACCGGCGTGATGCTCGGTGTGTACCGACCAAAGTGCACACCAAGGAGATCACACCGATGGCTCTTGACGAGTCTGCCGTTTCGGCTCTGCTCGACGCGCTCCGCGTCGGGGAGGGCACTGACCTGGTCCGCGAGCTCGCTCAGTGGGCGCTCCAGCAGCTGATCGACGCGGAGGCCACCGAGAAGATCGGCGCGGACCCGTGGGAGCGTTCCGCGGAACGCACCACCCATCGCAACGGGTCGCGCCCGAAGGTCCTGTCGACCAAGGCCGGGGACCTGCAGTTGGCGATCCCGAAGCTGCGGAAAGGGTCGTTCTTCCCCGAGCTGTTGGAACCGCGCCGCCGGATCGACCAGGCGTTGTACGCGGTGGTGATGGAGGCGTACGTGAACGGGGTCTCGACCCGGGCGGTCGACGACCTGGTCGCGGCGATGGGCATCGACACGGGGATCTCGAAGTCGCAGGTCTCTCGGATCTGCGAAGGGCTCGACGCCCGTGTCGAGGCGTTCCGGGGTCGCACCCTCGGCCATGTCGCGTTCCCCTACGTGTACTTGGACGCCACCTACATCAACGTCCGCGACGACGCTCTGGGCCAGGTCGTGTCGCGTGCGGTGGTGATCGCGACTGGGATCACCGCCCGCGGTGACCGAGAGGTCCTCGGGGTCGACATCGGCGACAGCGAAGACGAGACGTTCTGGACCCGGTTCCTCCGCACGTTGCGCGACCGGGGGCTCGGCGGGGTGCGCCTAGTGATCTCTGACGCGCACGCCGGGCTCAAGGCGTCGATCCGCAAGTGCTTCGCGGGGTCGTCCTGGCAGCGTTGCCGGGTCCACTACGCCCGGAACCTGCTGGCCACGGTCCCGAAGTCCCATATGGAGTTCGTCGCCGCCGCGTTCCGGTCGATCTTCGCGCTCGGCACCCCCGACGAGGTCGAAGCCCGCTTCGATGAGGTCACCGACACCCTCACCGAACGGTTCCCCAAGGCCGCCGAGTCCATGCGCGCCGCGCGCACCGACGTGTTGGCCTTCACCGCGTTCCCTGGGGCCCACTGGCGCAAGATCTGGTCGAACAACCCGCTCGAGCGGCTCAACAAGGAAGTGAAGCGCCGCTCCAACGTCGTCGGGATCTTCCCCAACGACCGGTCCGCCATCCGCCTCATCGGCGCGGTCCTCGCCGACCAACACGACGAATGGGCCATCGCCCGCCGCTACCTCTCCGAGACCTCGATGGCCCTGCTCGACCACCCGCGCGACACTGACCCAGACCAGCCGGCCATCACTGGCTGAACACACCGAGGATCACCCTCGAAACCCCACCACCTCACGGGACTCTGTCAAGCGGCGCCAGCCACGGTGCCCACGGACTGTCCGCGAAATGTCCGCGAATGGCGCGGGAACCGGGGTCGCGGGTGGTAAACCGGGGGCAACCCGAGATAGAGGCCCCGATCACGTAATCCCTGGTCAGCCCGGGATTCTGGGGTTTTCCGAGGGGCGGCCCGATGCCTTCACACGGCAGAGGCCACTGGTTCGAAACCAGTATCGCCCACCCGGAGGAACCCCCGTCTCGGCGGGGGTTCCGTCGCCTTCAGGGTCCCGTGGCGTGGGTCGGCTCCGCCAGCTCGGTTCTTGGTGAGGCCGCGTGACCCCGAGATCAGCGCCTGAACTCGATGACCTTGCTGCGCTAGTCACCGCCTGCTCGTCACGAACTTGACCTTGTCCTTGACGGCGCGGTCGGCGTCTGAGGCGACGGCGAGCGTGCCGGTGAAGGTCGAGCCGGTGGGTGCGGTGGTGCGGACGGTGACGGTGACCTTGATCTTCTGGGTGGCCCCGGGTTCGAGGGACGGAGTTCGGTAGGTACCGGAGGTGACGGCGGAGGTGATGTTGGTGCCGCCGGTGGTGTAGGTGACCGTGAACCTGCTGGTGGACGCGGTGCCTTTGACGCGCAGTCGGTCGCGGACAGGGGCGTCGTTCTGGGCGGACACGTAGTAAGTGATGGTGCCGCCGCGGGGGGCCGACCCGTTGGCGGTCTGGTCGGTGCCGGTCGTGTTGTAGACATCGTTGCCCCGGTTGGTGCCGGTGGCTCCCTTCTTGATGCGCCCGTCCGGGGCTGGGTTCACGGGGACGCTGAGGATCCTCTCCCAGGGCTGTTGGTCGACGTCGGTGCCGGACAGGAGGAGGTGGTGCAGCCCGAAGCTCAACTGGCGGGCGGTGCCGGCCGGTAGCACCACGGTGGCCCGGCCGGTGGCGTCGACGGGGAACGACCCGAGGCCAATGGGGTCAGAGAACAGGTAGGCGGTGACCGCGCTGTCGGGGCGCAGGCCGTCATAGAAGATGGAGGTGGGCTCGGAGCCGCGAAGGAAGTGATCGACGGTCGCGGTCGAGGGTGTGCCGATGGCGTCGGGTGTGTCTGCGGCGAGGTTGCTGGCGAGCACCGGGTTGTCGTACGGGGTCGGTTGGCCACCAGCTGTGGGCGCAGGGTTCGCCGTGGGGCTCGGCGCCTGGGTGAGGGCGGCTCGGCCCCAGAGCCCGAATCCGACCGAGGTGGGGTGGAAACCTTCCTGGAGCTGCCAGCGTCCGAGTCGCGGGACGATGTTGCCGTTCACCGCCGGTTGGGGGTCGCTCGGCTGGCATCGCTGGTTGGCGTCGAAGATGGGCAGGACGCTGAGGTAGTGCACGCCGGCGGTCGACGCCGCTGCCCGTAGCATGCTGTCGGCGTCGGTGATCTTCCGGCGGAGCCAGACGCGTTCGCTCTGGGACAAGTACGAGAGGCTGGGGCAGTTGGCGTCCTCCGCCGCGTTCGGGACGAGCCGCGGGTAGCCCGAGACGTACACGGGCGCGAAGTCGTGGTCGGTCGAGCCAGCGGTGCTCGTTGCTCGGCGGATTGTCCTGAACGTGTCCACCATCCGGGCGTAGAGCGAGTTGATGCGCCGGGTCACCCGGTCGGTTCCGCTTGCGGCGTTCCAGGTGCTGTTCTGGCACTCACCGGCGGGACCCAGCGAGGGCAGCAGGCAGCGTTTGATGATGGCGGCGAATAAGGCGTCGTTTCCGCCGATGGTGACGACGACGGCATCGACGCCGGTGTCATCGCGGATCGCCCTCAACTGGTTGACCTGGTTGTGTTCGGGGATGTCGCCGGGTTGGTCACCCATGACGTCGCCGGACACAGCACCAGAGCAGGCGATGTGGCGGAAGCCCTCGGTGTAGGTCGCCGGTGCCCCGCCGGGATCGGTCCCGGTCAGCATCGCCGTGGCCCAGTAGTGCTGCCAGGAGGCGGGCGAACGGTGACACCCGCCGCTCGCCGCGGTGTCGGGTGTGTAGGACCCGGCGCCTTCGCCCGACGAGTACGAGTCGCCCATGCCCACGATGGTCGGCTTCACCGGAATCGTGTCGATCGCGCCCGCGGAGTTGTCCCCGATCGACGCGAGCGCTTGCGCGGAAGCTTCCTGCACGGCGTCCCACCCGACATCCGCGAGGTAGGTCAGCGTCGGAGCGGGACTCCCTGGGCCGATCGGAGCGTGGTCGGTAAGGGTGCAGCGCGCGACCAGGCTCATGCCGACCTCCGGCGGGTCGCACGCCCAACCTGCCGACTGAGACTCCGTCGAGGGCCCCACCGGAACCAGCCCCTGGCCGAACGTGAGGAGCAACTCGACCGGGTCGTTGGAGGGGCACGACCCCGTCGCTCCCACCTCGGCCACCAGTTCGGCGTACCCGACCGTCGCGTCCTGCTCCCACACGCCCGGCTGCAGGCGCCGAGCGACCGTGGGCCGCAGCGCATCGCCCCCGGAGTGGTTGCCCTCCACGCTCAGGGTGATCGTCGGTGATGCGGTCCCACCCGGTGACGGTGTCGCGCAGGAGGCGAACACCTGGATGCGGTCGCCGCCCTCGCCGACATAGATGTCGCCGTTGCCCTCGACGGCGATCACGTTCGGGCGATCGAACTGTCCTTCGGCGGAGCCGACGCTTCCCCACTGGGTGAGGTAGGTGCCTGAGGAGGTGAACTTCTGCACCCGGTTGTTACCGGCGTCGGCGACGTAGACGTTGCCGGTGGAATCCACCGCCACGCCACCCGGGCGGTCGAACTGCCCGGCACCCGACCCGGTGGTTCCCCACCGGGCGAGGAAGTTCCCGGACGAGGTGAACTTCTGCACCCGGTTGACCCCATCGGTCACATAGACGTGGCCGTTGGCATCGACGGCCACGCCGGTCGAGAAGGTCAGCTGCCCGTCGCCGCCACCGAAGGTGCCCCACTCTGCGAGGAGCGCTCCCGACGACGTGAACTTCTGCAGACGCGGCCCGGGATAGATCGGGTAGATGCTGCCATTGACCGTCACGTAGACGTTGCCGTCGGCGTCGACTGCCAGCGCTTGTGGCGACAGCGACTCGCCCGACCAGGAGGGGAACCACTGGGCGATGAACTCGCCGCTCGAGGTGAACTTCTGCACCCGGTGGTTGAGGACATCAGCGACGTAGACGTTGCCGTCAGGGTCTACCGCGATCCCGGCCGGGGTGTTGAACTGCCCCGTGGCGTTCCCAGGGCTTCCCCACTCGATGAGGTACTGCCCGCTCGAGGTGAACTTCTGCACCCGGTTGTTGAGGGCATCGGTGACATAGACGTTGCCGTCAGGGTCGACCGCCACGCCGCCAGGTAGGTCGAACTGGCCGGGTCCGGCCCCAGAGCTTCCAAATTGGGTGACGTAGGTAGGCGGGAATTCCTCCGCTCCGGCTGAGATGGTCGGGCCCACCACACTCACGGCCGACACGAGCAACACCGCAAGCATCGACCTCGGCATTCGTGGTCTGATCGCCGCCCGCACGGCAGCGAACCATAGATGATCGCGATGCTCCCAATTCGGTGGCCGTGGACGGGCCAAGCCGACGTCACAGCACGGCGCGGTCGACTATGGCTAGAACCGAACACGACGGGGCCGGAGCCGAGGAACGTGATCACCACGAGAGGGTCTTGTCTGGCATCGATCCTCGGAGCTGGTCGGATTGATGCGGGGAGCCGGCGACCGTCCGCCCGGTACGCCTACTCCGCTTCCAGCTCCGCCAACACGTCCGCAGCGTCCTGGCTGCCAAGGCCGGCGAGGCGTCGGAGCTCGTCGTGATCGCCCTGCTCGCCGGATCGAGGGCGGCCCGGTCGCGGCCCTCGGTGAACGCGATCGCCTTGTCGGCGGCGTCACGCAGGTGCTGCAGTCGTGTCTGCGCCGTCGGTGAACCCGACCGAGCCCGCGAGGGGCTCGTAGTCGACGTTCGCCTCTGGGCTGGCGAGATCGTCCCTGCCGGACGGTGGGTTAGGTTGCCCCTCGTGGGGAGTGGGTGATGGCCCCTGGGAGATGCCGGTGAGAGCGGTCGTCCACGAGCGGTACGGCGGGCCGGAAGCGCTGAGGATCGGCAACCTCCCCACGCCGAGCCCGGGTGCCGGCCAGGTGCTCGTGCGCGTGGCGGCGACGTCGGTGAACCTCAGCGACTGGGAGACCCTGCGGGGCTCGCCGCTGTACGCCCGCGTCGGCGGTCTCCGCGCACCCGCCCGTCCGGTCCTCGGCTCGGACATCGCCGGCTGGGTCGAGGACGTCGGCGACGGTGTCACCCGGTTCCGGGTCGGTGACGAGGTGTACGGCGACAACCTCGCCCTGAAGGGTGGCTTCGCCGAGTTCGCGTTGGCGGGCGAGTCGGTCCTCGCGCCCAAGCCGCCAGGCCTCACGTTCAGCGAGGCCTCGACGATCCCGCAGTCAGGAGCGATCGCGCTCCAGGGAACCGAAGGCGCCGTCGCGGGTCAGCGCGTGCTCATCAACGGGGCGGGCGGTGGTTCGGGGGCGTTTGCCATCCAACTCGCCAAGCGGGTCGGCGCGCACGTGATCGCGGTCGACAACGGGGCGAAGCTCGACTTCATGCGGTCGCTCGGTGCCGACGAGGTCGTCGACCATCGGGCCCAGGACTTCACCCGCTCGGTGCCGCCCTCCGATCTCATCCTCGATCTCGTCGCGCACCGGTCGGTGTTCGCCTACCGACGCGCGTTGCGAAGGGGTGGGCGGTACCGCTGCGTCGGCGGGTCGGTGTCCACGTTGTTGCGGATCCTGACGATCGGGTCGATCGCGGGCGTACTCACCGGCCGTCGGATGGGAGTGCTCGCCGTGCAGGAGGGGCCCGAGCACTTCGCGCCGCTCGCCCGGCTCTGCGTCGATGGCGACGTCGGGATCCACATCGACCGGACGTTCGGGCTCGACGAGGTCGACGCGGCCCTCGCCTACGTCGGCGAGGGCCGGGCGCTGGGGAAGGTCGTCGTCACCGTCGCCGAGTCCTCCTGACCGCTGAGTGGTCGGGCAGGCCCGATCAGGCGCGTCTACAAGTAGCGTCGCCGTGGTGGTCGAACCTCCGGAGGGCACGCCGCACCGTCCCGGGCTGATCGGCGGTGTCGTCGGTCGGCTGGCGCCGGTGGTGATGCGTCAGATCGACACCAACGACCTCGTCGACGCGATCGACGTCGACGTCATCGCCGCTGACCTGGATCTCGACGCGCTCATCGCCCGGCTCGACGTGAACGAGATCGCGGCCCGACTCGACCTCGACGCGCTCGTGGCCCGGCTCGATGTCAACGAGATCGCGAACCGGTTGGACCTGGACGCGCTGCTGGCCCGCCTCGACGTGGACCAGATCGCCGCACGGTTGGACCTCGAGGCCCTGATCGGCAGGCTGGACATGGCCAAGCTCACGGCGGGCGCGAGCCAGGACGTGGCGGTGTCCGGGCTCGACCTCGTTCGCCGGCAGTTCGTCCGGATGGACGCCACGGTGGACGGCGTGGTCGGCCGGGTGCTGCGGCGCCGGCCCGGTCGCCGTCCCGCGATGCCGGGCGGGCTCGTCGACGACGTCGTCGAGCGGGCGACGCCGGCCGCCGACCCGAACGAACTCCAGCGCCGTGATGTGAGCGGCCACTACGCCGGGCCGGTCACCCAGCTCCTGGCGGTGGTCGCCGACGTCGCTGCGGTCGTGACGCTCAACGCCGGTCTGGTCGCCGTCTTGGCGTTCTTCTTCGGGAGCATCTTGGGCCTCGATCCGTCGTCCCGGGTGACCGCACTCGTCTCGCTCGCAACGCTGTCCTTGCTGTTCCTCGCGTGGTTCTGGCTCCCGGTGGCCTTCCTCGGACGGACGCCGGCGATGGCCCTGCTCGGCCTCGCGGTGGTCCGTCGCGACGGCGGGGTGGTCAGCGGTGCCCGGGCCTTCGTCCGCGCCCTCCTGCTGCCGGTCTCGTTGTTCGTCCCGGTCCTGTTCCTCGGCCTCGTGCTCGGTGACGAGCGACTGACCCTGCACGATCGCGCCGCGGGCACGACGGTGGTCTACGACTGGGGTGCCCGCGAGGCCGAGCAACCGGTGACGATCCGTGAACAGCTGTCCGCCCGGGTGCGGCGTCGCGAGCTCGCCCCTGGCTCCTGAAGATCGTCCACCTCACCTCAGGTGCCCACAGAGCGAGGCGGCCGTCGGGCCACCCTCGACAGCGAGGGCACGACCGCAGGATGCCGACCCGCTCAGGCCGGTCGAACCTCGGCGAGCTGCGCGACGGCGTGGTCGTCGTCCCAGCAGACGGCCGCCTCCCACGCCGCCGACGCCTGCGACGCGGTGTCGAGCGCGACGTCGTCGAGGCCGGCGGCGTTGTGGGGGAGCGCCAGATCGAGGTCGGGGACGTCCACGTGCGCCTCGTCCCAGTCGATCAGGCCCACGCGCTCCGGGGTGATGCGGATGTTCCCTGGGTTGGGGTCGCCGTGGACGACGCGCCGCTCACGGCCGGCGAGGCGCGCCCATGCGGCTCGGCACCGGGCCACGCCTTCGGGGGGCATCGCTCCGAGGTCGACCCTCGTCCCGCGCTCGGCGTGGAGGAGGTCGATCGAGGACCGCCACCCCGGGCGCTGCGGCCAGTCCTCGGTCAGGCGATGCAGCTGGCAGAGGGTGTCGGCGACGCGACGCCAGTCGGCCTCGGTCGCGGGTGGCTCGCCCTCTACGTAGGTCATCACCACCAGTCCGTCGGCGAAGAACCGGCCGTCCGTGGTGGGGATCGGCGAAGGCACCACCATCCCCTCACGGTCGAGATGGCGGAGCAGGTCGGTCTCCCAGGCGAGGTCGGCGTCGCTGCGCCGACCGAGACGGGCGACGGCGCTCTGTCCGTCGATCTGCACGCTCCACACCTCGTTGACGCCGACGCCACCGGTCAATGGTTCGACGCGGACGACGTCCTCGCCCCACTGCTCGAGTGCGTCCCAACCCACCAGCACATCGTCGCGGAAGCGAGACGCCCTCCGCCGGTCAGGTCGGAGGTTCGTCGTGGAGGTCAAAGTGTTCGGCCAGCATCCCCGAGAGGGCGTCCGCCCACGTGCGGTTGACGGCCAGCGCGTCGGGGCGGGCGGCCACGGCTTTGGCCACGCTCTCCACCGTCGTGATCGCGAGCTCGGTGGCGAACCGGACCTGGTCGGCCGTCTGCAGGGTGGGGGACGCCGTGGCGAGGAATGCCGCGCAACGTTCGAAGGCAAGGGCGCGCGCCTCCGTCGTCGCGGCGTCGGTCCCGCCCTGGCGGAGGAAGAGCTCGATGTCGCCCATCGCGACGCCGAGCGCGGCCGCCTCCTCGGCCTCGCTGGCGAAGAACCACCGAGTCAGCTCCGTCAGCTTCCGGCGGGGTGACCAGCGGTCGTCGTCGAGGATCGCGGTGACGCGATCCAGCCCCTCCCGGACATCCTGGTCGTGGAGAGCGACGACGATCGCGTGCTTGTTGGGGAAGTACTGGTAGAGCGAGCCGACGCTGATCCCGGCCTCGTCGGCCACCTTGGTGGTGGTGAAC
This sequence comes from Acidimicrobiales bacterium, assembly GCA_016794585.1. Lineage (NCBI taxonomy): Bacteria > Bacillati > Actinomycetota > Acidimicrobiia > Acidimicrobiales > Acidimicrobiales bacterium. The sequence continues at coordinate 6,727 of JAEUJM010000024.1, read as the reverse complement.
CCGAGCGGACCGTCCTCGCGCAGAACACGAAGGGCCGCCTCGACGATCCGGTCGCGCATGCGACGGGAACGCTCCTGCTTCGGTGCTCTCCTGGGCGACAGGTCCATCCTGGTGAGGCCTCTTCCGCTCGAAGGGAATGCGAATCGAGAAAGCGAAGAATACTTCGTATTCTTGTCACATGGACGACCGAAACGACCCGACCAGGTCCGGCCGCCCGGGGCGCGACGGCCGATCGGCGAGGGCGGTGTCCGTCACCCGGATCATCAACCCCTGCGCACTGATCGAGCTCGGCGGCGTGGCCTCGGTGCTGACCGACCCGTACTTCGAGGATCACCGCTGGTTCCCGATGATCGAGCCCATCGGGCTCGCACCCTCGGACCTGCCGCCGCTCGACGCGATCCTCGGTGGCCACGCCGCCTTCGACCACTGGCAGCCGCAGTCGATGCGCGCCTACCGCCACCATGCCGAAACCGCGGTCTTCGTCGCCACGAAGGGCATGGCGCGGCGGGCGAGGCACTCGGGCTTCGACCGGGTGGAGGTGCTCCGCTGGGGCGAGCGGCGACGGATCCACGACGACCTCGTCGTCACCTGCCTTCCCGGCGAGCGCCCGTTGGGGGTGCGTACCAACAACTACCTGGTGGAGACGCCCGAGGTGAGCGTGTACGTCGGGACGGAGGCGCGCTCGCTCGAGCCGGTCGAGCGTTGCGCGACGCACCATCGTGTGGACGCGGCCGTGCTCCCGATCGACGGTCTGACTTTCCTCGGGCGGCGCCTCGTCATGGACGCCGAGGCGGCGGTCCGAGCGGCCAGGACGCTCGGCGCGAGGCACCTGTTCCCGATCCATTGCTCGCAGCGCCCCGTGGCGGGCGTCATCCGATGCCCCTCAGGTGTGGGGGCGCTACGCGCACTCGCCGAGGTCGGGAGCCCGGTGGCGGTCCACCACGCGCCGACCGGCACCGCGCTCCGGGTCGAGGTGTGACGCGGAGCGGTCGCGCTGCTGGTCGGTCGCTGCCCGGGTAGGAGGGCGGCATGCGATTCCGACGGCGCGACCAGATCGAGGTGCGGCCGCTGGGCGGCGGGGTCGGATGCCTCACCATGGTGCTGGTGTCGATCGTCGCTTCAGTGCTGCTGACCGTGGTCGTGAACGTGCTCGTCCGCCTCTGACCGGGCCCCCGCTGAGGACGCGGAACAGACGTCGGAGGATCAGGCGCCGGCCTTCGCCGCGATGGCGGCCTCGACCTGGAGGCGGGCGAGGCGGATCATCTCGGCCAGGTCGCCGCCGGAGGGGAAGAGACGCTGGTTCTGGGCGAAGAGCCGGACGAGGCCATCCCAGCCGTCGCCGCCGACCACCACCGAACTGCCCTTCTTGGCGTTGTTCCTCTTCGCCCCGAGGTAGCCGAGGATCATCAGTGCGGTCGGCGCATGGCTGCCCTCGGGGACCCACACGAGGACGACGTCGGCGTCGAAGGCGCTGTCGCACTGCCATTCGTAGGCGCCACGCCGGCCGGCGGAGCCCACCTCCAGCTCGGGCCAGCGGTCGTTGCGGGGGTCGATGACCGTGACCTCGAGGTCGTCGAAGGCCTCGATCACCTCGTCGCGCCAGGAGACGCCTGCCTCCTCGAACGGGCCGGCCAGGAAGAGGGTGGTCGTGGCCTTCTTCTGGGCTGCGGTCAGTCGCTCCGGGGCTCGAAGGATCGTCGCCAAGGGTCCTCCCGTCGTTCGGTCACGCCGGCTCCGGAGCGCGCTGCCCCCGACCCGACGCAGGGTCGCCGATCGTAGGCCGGGACGCCTGCTCCGACCGGCCCACTACGGTGCGGCGATGGCCAAGACCGTCGTCATCACCGGTGCAGGTTCGGGGTTCGGGAAGGGCGCTGCGGTCGAGCTCGCCGCCCGCGGGCACCGGGTGATCGCCACCACCGAGACCGCCGAGCAGGCTGCGGCCCTCGCCGCCGAGCACCCCGAGCTCACGGCGCAGAAGCTCGACGTGACCGACCCCGCCGACGTGGCCGGCGTCGCCGCGTTGGACCCCGACGTGCTGATCAACAACGCCGGGCTCGGCGTGATGGCGCCCCTGCCGACCGTGCCGCTCGAGCGCATGAAGGCGGGCTTCGAGGTGAACGTCTTCGGCATGGTCGCGATGTGCCAGGCGGTGATCCCGGGGATGAAGGCCAAGGGCGCCGGCCGGATCATCAACATGTCGTCGATCGCGGGCGTGCTCTCGGGCCCGATGACGGCGCCGTACGCGATGACGAAGCACGCGGTGGAGGCCTTCACCAAGGCGCTGCGTGACGAGCTGGCCCCGTATGGCATCGACGTCACCAAGCTCAACCCCGGTCCCTATGACACCGGCTTCAACGACGCCATGGTCAACGGCATCGCCACCTACATCGAAGAGGGCGACGCCCCGGCCGCCGAGGCCGAGGAGTTCGTCCGCGCCATCGTCCTCACCGGCCAGCTCGACCCCGACGAGGTGGTGCAGGCCATGGCCGACCTGACCGAGGCCGACGAGACCCCGGTCGAGACCTTCCTGCCGGCGGGGATCCTCGAGCTCATCAACCCGCAGGGCTGATCGGCGTCCGCGGCGCTTCCCCGGGCAGTCCGGGCCGAGTAACATAACGCTGTTATGAGCGCCGGCACCCCGAACGACCTGGCCCACGTCCTGCGTCCGTGCGCGCCTCCCGTGGTGCTCGAGGACGTCTATACCGACGCCCAGCACGCCGCCCTGCTCGACGTGGTGAAGCGCAACGGACCGTGGGCCACGATCATCGGCCAGCACTTCGAGACGGTGGACGAGATGATCGCCACCCAGACCGGTGTGGTGCCCGAGGGCCACGGCCTCACCCTCGACCACTTCACCGGGCCGCTGTTCCGTGGCTACCTCGCCCAGAACTCCACGGTGCTGTATCCCGAGCTGTTCGACGCCTTCTACAACGAGAAGTTCCTCGAACTCGTCAAGGACTACTGGGGCTGCCGGTACGCCCGGCCCACGATGATGCTGTTCAACATCAGCGGCCCGCACGACAGCGGCGGTGTGCCGCACCTCGACGCCGTGACCTTCCGGGGGGTCCGCATCGAGAACACCCCCGTCTGGCTCCAGAACGTGATGGCCAAGTCCGGTCTCTTCACCGAGTACGTCGTGAAGATGGCCCAGGTCGTCACGTGGTGGTGGCAGGGCGAGGAGGGCACCTTCACCTACTGGCCCGACGGCCCCCACGAGGCGCCGCAACGCATCGAGCACCCGATGTGGAACAAGGGCGTCGTGGTGCAGAACGAGCTCATGTTCCACCGCGGGGACTCGCAGGGGCGCCCCGACGAGCGCAGCCACAAGGGCGTGCGGGCCCGGTCGCTGTTCCACTTCGATGCCGCCGCCGACGAATGGCTGGTCACCACCGACGGCGACGTGGTCCTGCGCTTCACCCCGGACCAGATCCGCTTCCTCGTGCATTGGAACGCGGAGGTGTACGCCGACGAGGCCGAGCTGCACAAGGTGATGGACCACACCGACGACCTCACCCACGACCAGGTGGTGGACACGCTGCTCGCCGACCTCCGGAGCCGGGGGGTCGAGGTGGCCGAGCCCAGTGACCCGTTCCACGACGTGGACTGGATCCAGGCGCTCATGCACACCTACACCATCGCCCCGACCACCGACTGGGCCGCCTGACGCTCGCGCCGACGACACAGCCCGAGAGCGGGCGCGCCGGCGGGGCATGACCGCCCGGCGTGACGGTGGGGAAAGATACGAGGATGCTCTGGCATCCAGTCGCGCCCAACGGGAAGGGCCGACCGTGAGCGACGCCCCGCGAGAGCCCCCTTCGGGCGAACCGCCGCTGCCCGCCAGCCGGCTGGAGGAGCTCGTCGGGCGGGTCAGCGTCCTCGCCCGACGCCTGTCGCGGCCCGTCGGGATCGCGGGCCGGATCGGGCTCGTCGCCGGGTTGGGGGTGTGGCTGCTCCTGCCCGCCCCGGTGTGGCCGGACCGGCCCCCGTGGTGGTCGAGCGCGGTGTCGCTCCTCGTGCTGTGCGCCCCTGGCGGCTGGCTGATGTTCCATCGCTGGTGGCTCGACCGGGCCGCCATCCGTGCCACTGAGCTGGCGCCGGCGGCCACGGCGACGGCGCTCAAGACCTACGCCCGGATCAGAGGCACGGGCGAGCCCGGAGACGCTGCCCCAGGCAGTGGCGGCGGACGCGTGCGCCGGGCGTGGCGCTTCTACCGGGGCACCATCTCGCCGTTGCAGGGGCACGTGACTGACGCCCTCGGCATCACCGCCCCCTTCCGCCCGTACACCCTGATCACCAGCGGCGTGGCGCTTGTGCTGACCCTCGCCCTCCTGATCTGCGTCCCGGTGGCGCTCGTCGTGCGCGTCGTGCTTCTGGTCACCTGAACTCCCTCCGTGGGACCACGGTGCACTCGCGGCCCGTTCGGTCGGCAGCGTGACCGTTCTGTTCGCCAGGTGCCTCGACGCTCGGCGAGATCGAGGCCTTGCTGCCCGACTGAACGCGGGCACCCGCGCCGAGGCGTAGGTTCTCGTCCATGAGCGAGCAGATGAAGGCGATCGTGGTCGACGGCGGCGTGGTCAGCGTCGGGGACCTCGACGTGCCCGAGCCGACGGCCGGCCAGGCCCTGGTCCGCATCACCAGCGCCGGGGTGTGCCACTCCGACCTCCACCTCGCGAAGGGCGACTGGATGGGGGTGACCACCCCACAGCTCGGCCACGAGGCCATCGGGGTGGTCGAGGCGCTCGGTGAGGGCGCCGAGGCGGACGTCTCCGTCGGCCAACGGGTGATCCTCGGCCTCGGTGGCGCCGGCGGCGCGTTCTGGTGTGGCGCCTGCGAGTACTGCCTCGGCGGCCGCCCCCGGCACTGCACCCAGGGCGGCACCGTCATGGGCACGTTCGCCGAGCACTTCGCCATCTGGTCGAAGGCCCTCGTCGTCCTGCCCGACAGCATCGGCGACGAGGAGGCCCCCCTCGCCTGTGGCGGGCTCACCGCCTACAGCGCCGTGCGCAAGCTGCAGCTCCACGGCATCCCGCCGGGGCGCACCATCGGCGTCATCGGCGCGGCCGGTGGCCTCGGCCACTACGCGGTCCAGATCCTCCAGGCCTTCGGCTACAAGGTGCTCGGCGTCGACGTGGGCGAGGAGCGCCTCGAGTTCGTGCGCTCGCTCGGCGCCGACGAGGCGGTCGGCGCGGAGGATGCCGCCGGCGTGGCCATGATGAAGGGCGGCATCGACGCGGTCCTCGTGTTCGCCGCCCGGGTGGCCGGGTTCCAGCTCGGCCTGTCGATGCTGCGCCAGCAGGGCCTGTTCGTGGGCGTCGGCCTGCCGCCGACGAGCGACGGCAACTTCGAGATCAGCCCGTTCGAGTTCTTCTGGCGGGACCCCACGCTCATCTTCTCGGCGGTGGGCACCGTCCAGGAGATGCGCGACCTGATCGCCCTGGCCGCGGACGGCAAGGTGAAGACCCACGTCTCGCGCACCGGCAGCCTGTCCGAGGTCCCACAGATCTTCTCCGAGCTCGAGGCCGGCGCCTATCTCGGCCGCGCCGTGCTCACCGACCTCTCCAGCTGACGAAGGGCCGTCCGGCCCAGGCCAGGCCAGGATCCTTCACGAACGGGGCTCGCCGCCGACAGGAGCGGGATGAACGAGGCCGCCTCCCCGGCGGCCCGGCGACGAGGCCGTGGTGGCCGGGCGCTCGCCGTCGGCGCCGTGCTGCTCGCCGTGCTGTGGCTGACCGCGCCGGCGTCCGGTGGCGCCGGCTCCGTGCAGGCGGCGTACCTCGTCGGCAGTGTGGTGGCCGCGCTGGCGATGTGGGTCGGCATCGCCCTGCGGCGGCCTCGGATCGTTCGCCCCTGGCGCTGGCTGGCGTCGGGCATGACCGCGTGGGCGACCGCCGACGTCGTCTACGCCGCCTACGGGTGGTTCGGGCACACCGATCCCGGCATCTCGGTCGCCGATGCCCTGTACGTCGTCGGCTACGTGACCGTGGCCGTCGGCCTGGTGGCGGTGATCCGCGCCCGCAAGCCCGGCGGCGACCTCGACGCGTTGCTCGACGCCGGGGCCGTCGGGGTCGCGGCGCTGGTCATGTCCTGGGACCTGTTGATCCAGCCGACCATCGACCCCGGCGCCGGCCTGGCCACCACTGTCCTCTACGCCCTGTACCCGGTGTTCGACGTCGTGCTCCTGGCCCTGCTCGTCCGGCTGATGCTCGACACCCGCCTCCGGAGCACCCCGGTCGTCCTCTTCGCCATCGCCGTCGCCACGTGGCTCGTGGCAGATGCCGCCTACTCGACGCTGGCGGCCACCGGGAACTACGAGTTCGGTGCCACCGCCTGGCTGGACCAGCTCTTCCTGGTGGGCATGTTCCTCGTCGCCGCCGTCGCCCTGCACCCGAAGATGGCGGCGCTGACCGACGAGCGGGGAGAACCGCGCGCGGAGCGCCCGTACCGCCTCGCGCTCGGGGTGGCCTGTGTGGCGGTGCCAGGCGTCGCGGCGGCGGCCGCGGACCTGTCCGACGAGCCCGCGACGGCGGTCGCCTTCATCGTGGCCATCGTGGTGCTCGCGGGGCTGGTCCTCATGCGCAGCGTGCGACTGCTGCGCCACAAGGACGCCGCTGAGGTCGCCCTGCGACGCAGCAACCACTACCACCAGGCCCTCGCCGCGAACTCCGCCGACGCAGTCCTCGTGGTCGACCCTGCCGGCACCCTCACCAGCGACGCCCCGGCCCTCGCC
>JAEUJM010000023.1 GCA_016794585.1 Acidimicrobiales bacterium | reverse complement strand
CTGTGCGACGGCGCCGAGCGGGTCTGCCGGCTCACCACCGGCCAACGCGCCACCCGCGCCTTCGCCGCCCTGCTCTTCTGCACCGGCTGGACCCGACGGGTCATCCGCGACCCCCACACCGGCACCGTGTTGGACCTCGGCCGCCGCCAACGCCTCTTCTCCCGCAGCCAACGCCGCGCCCTCGCCCACCGAGACCACGGCTGCGTCTTCCCGGGCTGCGACCGCCCCGCCCACTTCTGCGACGCCCATCACATCCACCCCTGGGAAGACGGCGGCCTCACCGACCTCATCAACGCCGTGTTGTTGTGCCGCCGCCACCACACCCTCGTCCACCACGGCTGGGACCTCACCCGCGACCCGATCTCGGGCATCGTCACCGTCACCAGCCCCGACGGCCGCACCTTCACCCGCCACCCCACCACCACCCACCACCCCGGCCGCTGCACCTTCGGCCCAGCCCCCGAGCGACAACCCGCCCGATGTTGACGGCGGCGGCCACGGTCGCTGCGTAACCTCCCACCCAATGCGTGACAAGGCCGCTGCGGTCCTCGACGTGAGCTGGATCGCCGCCGCCATCGTGTGGTCGTTCACCCTCGCGTCGAGCGCACTCGTCGTCGCCGGAACCTTGGTGCTCTTTCGCGCGATGGTGCTGATCTCGAACTGGAGCGGCCGAAAGCAGGTCGCCGAACGTCCTTCGTGGCGCTACTGGACCGAACCCAACATCTTCGATGCCGAACGCTGGTCGGTCACCTACTGGGCCTCGCTCACCGCCGCTTTCGGCCTTCTTGCTGTCGCCCGCTTCCTCCTCGGCCTGGAGTGGAACGACGACATGCGCGGTTTCGGCCTCACCCCCACCCTGGCGACCCTCGCCGGCTGGGGCTGGTGGAACGCGGCGCAGGCAGGCGGTCCAGCGTGGGGCACGGGACGGGACCACGCCTGATGCCGGGAGATCCCTGCTCCGACCTCTCGACCTGGGGCAGCGAAGGCGGTAGCTACTCGTTCGACGGGCAGTACCGGTGGAGCTTCGAGCGCACGATCGGCCACCACCGGCGAACGATCTGCTGGATCGGCCTCTACCCGACGACGCTCGACACCGGTGGCGGCAACCGACGGACCCTGCAGCGGATGTGCCGGTTCTCCCAAGAGCTCGGAATGGGCCGCCTCCTCCTCGTCAACCTCTTCTCCCTACGGTGCGGCGATCTCGCCGAACTACGAGCGGCGGCGGCCCACGACATGGAGCGGGCCGTCGGCGCCGAGACGAACGCCCGGATCATCGACGCAGCCCACCGAAGCGACCGGATCATCGCCTCATGGGGCAACCACGGGGACATCGGCGCTCGAAGCCGAGCGCTTCTCGAGGTCCTGCCGTCACAGCAGCGAAAGCGCCTGCAGTGCCTCGGAGTCACCGCGTCAGGCGAGCCCCGTCAACCTGGGCGCCTGCCGAACCCGCTGCAACTCGTGCCGTTCGAGCTGAGCCGCTCGTGATCGGACCACGGAGCGGTCGGACGTGAGCATCGAGCCGGCCGCAGAGCCGGGCTGGTGGCTCGCGCCGTCGGGATGGCTGCTCACGGTCCTCCCCGCGATGGTCCTCGCGCTCCTGTCACTCGTCGTGTTCGGCGATGTTCGGATGGCGCTCGTCAGCCTGACCATCGGGTCGGCCGCGATGCTGCTGGCCCGGGCGCTGATCGTTACGGGGAAGCGGCTGGTGAGCCGATTCTCGGCCCACCGGCCGCCCGTTCGAGGGCCGTAGGGAGGCCCTTCCTCAGTTCAGGGCGCCGTCGGCCTGGCGCCACCAGGCACCGAGGAAGGCCGCCGCCGCGACGTAGCCGTAGGCGAAGGCGGGGTCGGTGTCGGCGAGTTGCAGGCAGGCGAGGGTGTATTTGGCCAGGTGGGCGTCCTCGTGGGCAGCGGCGCGGTCGACGAGGACCGCCGCGAGCGCCGGTCGATCGTCGACCGACGCGTGCCAGGCGCCGGCGGCGGCGAGGTCGGGGGCGCCGTCGAGCGCCTCGGCCCACCCGACCGCGGGCGGCGCCGGCGCCCAGTGGGGATCGACGTCGACGGTGCCTTGGGTCGCACGGAATCCGAGGACATAGGTGGCAGCGACCGCCAGCACGTCGTCGGGACGGGCCGACAGCGCGGTCACCGACAGCAGGCCGTGGGGCATGGTCAGACAGTGGCTCCAGCCGTAGGGCGCCTCGGCGGGGTCGTCCTGGAGCATCGAGAGCGCCGCCACCCGTAGCAGGGCACGCGAGGCCGCGGCCCGATCGACGCCGGCCAGGGCCGGGCCGAGCACGTCGAGCGCCAGGCCGCTCGACTCGGTGAGGTGCATGGTCGGGTAGATGAAGTTCACGTCGAGCGGGCCCGGCGAGGGCGGCCGGCGCAGTGCCTCGACCAGGGCGTCGACGGACCGGGGCGATCCCCCGGGCTCGACCCGGGGCGTCGGGCGGTCGTCGAACCAGCTGAGCGCCCAGTCGGGGTGGCGGGCGAGCTCCCGGGCCATGTTGGCCACGCCGGGAGCCGCCGGCGCACCCGCGAACGACAGCAGCTGGTGGAGGTAGATCCCCCCGTGGGCCGCGGCCGCCAGGCTCGGAGCGACGACGTCGACGAGTGCGGCGACGAGATCCTCGGTGCCGACCAGGCCGGCGAGGGCCCGGGCGGCGGCGCCGGCCGCGTCGAGATCGCCGCCCGCCACGGCGGCCGCCAGCAGCACCGCCGCGTCCTCGCTCGACGCTGCTGAAGGCACCCGAGGCTCGAGCGCCGGCGGACCCGCCGCCGCGTAGGTCGCCGCCAACCACACGAGGCGTCGCCGGGCACCGTCCCGGCCGTCCGGCGAGACCCGTGCAAGGAGGCCGGCGCGGGCCATGAGCTCGAGGGGGGCGTGCAGCACGAACGAGTCCGGCGGGGCCGCCTTCGGGCGGTCGATCACCGCGGCGCACGCGGACACGAGCGCGTGGTCGGTGAGCCGGTCGAGCCCGAGCGCGTCGTAGGCGACAGGGGCGTCGGCCGGATCCAGCGTGGCCAGTGCGTCGGGGAGCGAACGGGTCAGCGTCGGCAGGTCCATGACCCTCGACCCTAAGACCTCAAGTTTGCTTGAGGTCAAGGACCTCATCGCCGACGATCAGGTCGGGCTGAGGCGCAGGATCTGGCCCGTGTAGATGGCCACCCAGACGTCGCCGGTGACGCCGTCGTAGGTGATGCCGATGGGGTGGACGCCGGTCTCGATGGTCTGGAGCACGCTGAGGTCGGCGGCCCGCAGCGCCGAGACCGTGTTCGACTCGTAGTTCACGACGTAGAGCGCGCTGCCGTCGTTCGAGATGGCGAGCGACCGCGCTTCGGCCCCGGTGGCCACCCGGGCGACCACCTGGTCGGTGGTGAGGTCCACCTTCACCACCTCGCCGAGCTGGTTGAGGCTGGCGTAGAGATAGCGGCCCTCGGGGTCGAGCACGACGTGCCGGGGGCCCCGACCGACCTCGATGGTGCCCACGATGGCGTGGGACTCGAGGTCGATCTTGGCGATGTGGCTCTCGCCCATGATCGACACGTACGCGAAGCGGGAGTCCGGGGAGACGACGATGCCCCGGGGGTAGCGACCGAGGCCCGGGATCGTGGCGACCAGCTCGTTGGTTTCGGTGGAGACGATCGAGAGGTCCCACGTGCACCAGTTGGACGCGAGCACGTAGGCCCCGTCGGGCGTGGTGGCGACGTACTTCGGCACGATGCCGACCTCGGTGACGGCGTCGACGGCGAGCGAGTCGGTGTCGATCCGGTAGAGGTAGCTGTTGGTGTACCCGGACGCCACCGAGCTCTCC
>JAEUJM010000022.1 GCA_016794585.1 Acidimicrobiales bacterium | reverse complement strand
CTCGATCGAGTTGCCGGAGGGCACCGAGATGTGCATGCCGGGTGACAACACGACGATGACGGTGACGCTGCACGCGCCGATCGCGATGGACGAGGGTCTGCGGTTCGCCATCCGTGAGGGTGGCCGCACCGTGGGCGCCGGCTCCGTCACCAAGATCCTCAAGTAGGGACGAGAGAGACATGGCTTCCGACAAGCGCGTGCAGGTCACCCTGGAGTGCCAGGAGTGCAAGCGACGCAACTACATCACCACCAAGAACAAGGCCAACCAGCGCGAGCGGATCGAGATGAAGAAGTACTGCCGCTGGGACCGGACCCACACGCTCCACAAAGAGACGCGGTAGTTCTTCGCTGCTCGGTGTAGTCGGGCTGCGGCTGCGGGGTCCTGTCACCGGTCCGGTATCCGAAACGACGAAAACCGTGTCGTTTCGGACCCTCCGGACCGGCGCCACCCCTCCGCCTCCCCCCGACCTCGCTTCGCTCGAAACCGTGTCTCACGGTCGACCGGCGGGTCCCCGCTCCCGCTCGTACCCGGGTCGGGCGCCCTCGGTGGTGGGGCACGGGCCGCTGAGCGTCCTTGGGGGCCGCTGGTCCGCCGAGGCGGATGACGCCACCCCTCCGCTGCGCCCCGAGGCCCCTCGCTGCGCTCGGCGCCGGCGTCACGTGTCGCGCACGACGACCGCTCCCGCTCGTACCCGGGTCGGGCGCCCTCGGTGGTGGGGCACGGGCCGCTGAGCGTCCCGGTGCGCTTCGGCTTTGTCAGCCGGTGGCACCGGGGTCGCCTCGCGTAGTCGCTGACGCTCGTCTGCTGACTAGCGCGTAACGTTTGGGGCCGTGGAGGCGTCGGAGCTTGAGATGGCGGAGCTCGTGGCGTCGGCGCAGGAAGGGGATCGGGGAGCGTTCGATGAGATCGTGCGGCGGACGACGCCGGCGACGTGGACGCTGGCGCGGCGGCTGTGCGGGGACGAGGACGATGCCGCCGACGTCGTGCAGGACGCCTACCTGCGGGCGTATCGCTCGATCCGCAAGTTCCGGGGGGACGCCGCGTTCACGACGTGGCTGTACCGGATCACCGCGAACTGCGCCGCCGACCACCTGGACCGGCGGACCCGCCACCGCCACGAGGAGCTCGGGGAGGACACGCCGCAGGAAGATCTGCGCCCCGAGGTCGACCCGGTGGCCCGGGCGGGGAACGTCGAGCTGCGCGACGAGCTCGTCGCCGCCCTCGACGGGCTCGCCCCCAAGCTGCGGGCCGTGGTGGTCCTGCGTGACGTGTACGACCTGTCGCACGACGCCATCGCCGCCGAGCTGGGGATCTCGGAGACGGCGGCCAAGGTGCGGCTGCATCGGGCCCGGCGGCGCCTGCGGGAGGCGCTGTACCCACTGCCGGGCGAGGGCGACCAGGAGGAGGCGGTGTGATGCTGTTCGAGACCCCGCAGTGTGATCGGGTGGCCTACGACCTCGCCGCCGCGGCGGGCGGCACCGGTGTGCTCGCGCCGGGCGTCCGGCGCCACGTCGATCACTGCCTGCGCTGCCAGGCCGAGGCGGCCCAGCACCGGAAGCTGGCGCGCGCCCTCGAGACGCTGGGGACGGTCGAACTCGTCCCGCCGGCAGGGCTGACCGACGAGGTCCTGCTCAGCCTCGACGAGGCCGAGCAGGCCTCGGTACTGGGGCACCTGCGCCACCACCGTGCCGCCTACCTCGGTGGGCTGGCCGCGGGGGTCGCCAGCGTGGCCGGGGTGGCCGGCGCCATCGTGTTGGCGCGGTCCCGTCGCTCCCTCGGGCGCGTCGCCTAGCGCCGGCGCCGCCCGGGCGCCGACTGCCGAATAGGGACGCGGCGAGGCCTCTGGTACGCTTGCTCGTTCGCAGGACCCCCTAGGGCAGTAGCTCAACTGGTAGAGCACTGGTCTCCAAAACCAGCGGTTGGGGGTTCGAGTCCCTCCTGCCCTGCTCAACCCCCCGTCTGACCGTTCGCGACACGAGGTCGGCCACATGGCCATGAACCGAGAACAAAAGAGGATGATGCAGCGTCAGGGCCAGATCGGCCCCGACGGCGAACCTGTCGCGAAGCAGCGCAAGCGTCCGACGCCCCAACCCAAGACGAAGGACAAGCGCACCACGCCGATGCAGTTCGTGCGCGAGGTGCGCACCGAGCTGCGCAAGGTGGCGTGGCCGACCCGGGCGGAGGTCATCAACTACTCGATCATCGTGCTCGTCACCGTGGTCATCCTCACCACGCTGATCGCGCTGCTCGACATCTTCTTCTCCGAATGGGTCCTCAAGCTCCTCAACGTCAACTAGGTCAGATGAGCGACTTCTCCGACACCCCCGAAACCGACACCGACGAGTCCGCCGACGCCCCCGAGGCGGCGGTGCTCACCGACGACGCCCCGGCGCCCGATGCGGAGGCCGACGCCCCCGAGGCGGAAGCCGAGGCCGAGGTGGCCGAGGCCGACGAGCCCGAAGCTGCGGACGCGGGGAAGGGCGACGAGCCCGAAGCTGCGGACGCGGGGAAGGGCGACGACGGTGGCGACGAGGGGGTCATCGATGCCGACGACTTGTTTGACGACGCCCCCCTCCCGCCGCCCGAGAGCCCCTACGACCGGCCCGGGCGCTGGTACGTGGTGCACACCCAGTCGGGCTACGAGAAGAAGGTCAAGCACAACCTCGAGGCCCGCACCTCCTCGATGAACATGGAGGGCTCGATCTACGAGGTCGTGATCCCCATGGAAGACGTCATGGAGTTCAAGAACGGCAAGAAGGTCGTCGTCCAGAAGAAGGTCTTCCCGGGCTACCTCCTCGTGCGCTGCACCCTCGACGACGACTCCTGGTACGTCATCCGCAACACCCCCGGCATCACCGGCTTCGTCGGCTCGGGCGCCAAGCCCTCGCCGCTGCCCCGCAAGGACGTCGAGATGTTCCTCGCGGTCAAGACCGAGGGTGAAGAGGTCCAGAAGCGCGGCAAGCCCCGCCTCGAGTACGAGATCAACGAGACGGTGCGGGTCAAGGAAGGCCCGTTCGCCGACTTCTCCGGTGAGATCGTCGAGATCAACGAGGACCAGCTCAAGGTCAAGGTGCTGGTCAACATCTTCGGGCGGGAGACCCCCGTCGAGCTCGAGTTCAGCCAGGTGGCGAAGCTCTAGGCCACGCGCCGGGCTCCCCCCACCTCACCGACCAGACGCAACGAACAGACGAACAAGGAACAGCAGAGCAATGGCGAAGAAGAAGGTCCTCGCGATCGTCAAGATCCAGATCCCGGCCGGCCAGGCCACGCCGGCACCGCCGGTGGGTACCGCCCTCGGCCCGCACGGCGTCGCGATCATGGACTTCTGCAAGGCGTACAACGAGAAGACCGAAGGCCAGCGCGGCCAGATCATCCCGGCCGAGATCACCATCTACGAGGACCGGTCGTTCACCTTCGTCACCAAGACGTCGCCGACCTCGACCCTCCTGCGCAGCGCCGCCGGCCTCGACAAGGCCGCGGAGAACCCCGGCCGTGAGACCGTCGGCAAGATCACCGAGGCGCAGCTGGTGGAGATCGCCACGCTGAAGATGCCCGACCTCAACGCCAACGACCTCGAGGCCGCGAAACTCCAGGTCGCCGGCACGGCCCGCTCGATGGGCATCGAGATCGCCTGATCACCTGATCCGGGCCTCGGCCCGATCGCGGCACCAGACCACAACCGAACTGCGCACCGGGACGACCTCGCCCGGGCGCCGACACAGCGAGGGAGCCAGTCATGGCGAAGAGCAAGAAGCAGGTCGACGCCGCCAAGGCGTTCGACTCCGAGAAGGTCTACCTGCCGAGCGAAGCGCTCGACCTGGTGAAGCAGCTGGCCACGGCCAAGTTCGACGAGACCGTCGAGCTGGCGGTGCGCCTGGGTGTCGACCCCCGCAAGGCCGACCAGATGGTGCGCGGCACCGTCGCCCTCCCGTCGGGCACCGGCAAGGACGTCCGCGTCGCCGTGTTCGCCACCGGCGAGGCGGCCACCGCCGCCCGTGAGGCCGGCGCCGACTTCGTGGGCGGCGACGACCTCGCCGCCGAGGTCGAGGGCGGGATGATGGACTTCGACGTGGCCATCGCCACGCCCGACATGATGCCCACCGTCGGCAAGCTCGGCCGGGCCCTCGGCCCCCGCGGCCTCATGCCGAACCCCAAGACCGGCACCGTGACCCCCGACGTGGGCAAGGCCGTGGGCGAGTTCAAGGGCGGCAAGGTCGAGTACCGCACCGACCGCCAGGGCAACGTGCACGTGCCCATCGGCAAGGTGTCGTTCGCCAAGGACGCGCTCACCGCCAACTTCCGGGCGGTCATCGACGAGCTCGACCGGGTCAAGCCCGCCGCCGCCAAGGGCCGTTACATGCGTCGCGTCACCCTCGCCTCGACCATGGGTCCGGGCATCAGCGTCAACCCGAGCCGCGGCGCCGAGGACGGCGAAGAGGGCGACGCCGCCGCCTGATTGTCCCGACGGGGGCGTGGCCCGGTAGCCTCGGCCCCCGACAACTTCATCGCTTCTGCTCGCCGTAGACCTCCGGTGCCGCCCTCGGGCGGCTGAATGGGCCGCCAGGCCCGCCTGATGAGGCGGACTCCTCTCTTCCGGGGCGTTCGCACGCGCGAGCGCCCCGTTCCACGTCTCCCCCCGGAGACCCGTTCCCCGAAAAGAGAGAGGAGGTGCCCATGGAGAACCCGAGGCCTGAGAAGGTCGCGGTCGTCGCCGAGGTCCGTGAGAAGCTCGACGGCGCCGATGCCGTGGTGCTCACCGACTACCGCGGCCTCGACGTGGCCGCCATGAGCACGCTGCGGCGGGCACTGAGTGCCGCCGGCGGCGACTTCAAGATCTACAAGAACACGCTGGTGCGCTTCGCCGCCCGCGACCTCGACCTGGATCTCGACGAGCTGCTGCTCGGCCCGACCGCCATCGCCTTCGTCCCCCGGAAGGAGGACGGCACCCCCGGCGACCCGGTGACCGTGGCCAAGGCCCTGCGCGACTTCGCCCGCACCAACGAGCACCTCGTGGTGAAGGGCGGCCTGCTCGGCACCAAGCTGCTGAGCGTCGACGAGGTCAAGGCCCTCGCCGAGGTGGCCCCCCGCGAAGAGCTGTTGGCCCGCCTGGCCGGCGGCTTCGCCGCCCCCATGCAGCAGTTCGCCGGCCTGCTGGCGGCGCTGCCCCGCAACTTCGCCTACGGCCTCAAGGCCCTCATCGACCAGGGTGGCGCTCCCGGCGCCCCGGTGGCCGACGAGGCGCCCGCCGAGCCCGAGGCCGAGGCGGCGGACACCACCGAGGACGCGCCGCCCGCCGAGGACGCCGCACCGGCCGAGGACGCTGCTCCGGCAGCCGACGAGGCCACCGAGACCGACGCCGACGCCGAGGCCGCACCTGCGGTCGAGGCCGAGGCCGACGACACCACCGAGGCGGCTGCCCCCGCCGAGGCCGAGACCACCGAAGAATCCGAAGAGTCGGCGGAATCCGCCGAGGAGGCATGACCATGGCTGTGACGAAGGACGAGATCCTCGACGCGATCTCCAACATGACCGTTCTCGAGCTGAGCGAGCTGCTCAGCGAGTTCGAGGAGAAGTTCGGCGTGACCGCGGCGGCCCCCGTGGCCGCGGCTGCTGCCGCTCCCGCCGCCGGTGGCGGCGACGCCGGTGGCGGCGCCGAGGAGCAGGATGAGTTCGACGTCATCCTCACCGCGGCCGGCGACAAGAAGATCCAGGTCATCAAGGAGGTGCGCGCGCTCACGAACCTCGGCCTCAAGGAGGCCAAGGAGCTCGTGGACAGCGCCCCCAAGCCGGTGCTCGAGAAGGCGTCGAAGGAAGACGCCGAGAAGGCCAAGGGCCAGCTCGAAGAGGCCGGCGCCAGCGTCGAGCTGAAGTAACACCCGTACCGCACGAGCGATGCCCGGCCTCCTCAGGGGGTCGGGCATCGCCGCGTCCGGCGGCCGGTACGGTGCAGCCGTGATCACACCATCGCTGCTGGTCGAGCGCGAGGACGGCGAGCTCGTCGTGCGTTGGGCCCCTGCCGCCGCCGCCGACCGCCTCGTCGTGAGCGAGTCCCCGGACGAGGCCTCGGGACACGAGGTCGCCCACGACGGCTCGGGTGAGCTCCACCTTCCCGGGCTCGACCCCTCCGTCCGCCACTACGTGCACCTGCACCATGGCGACGCCCCGGTGGCGATCGCGGCCGAGCGGCTCGTGCCGCTCGAGGGCACCCTCAACTTCCGCGACCTCGGTGGCTACCGCACGGCGGACGGTCGCCAGGTGCGCTGGGGCCGGGTGTTCCGCTCGGACGCCCTGGGCAAGCTCACCGACGCCGACCTCACCTACCTCGAGCGCCTCGGCGTCCGCCTCGTGTGCGACTTCCGCGACGACTACGAGACGGAGAAGGCGCCGAGCCGCCTTCCCGGGCACCCCGACCTGCGCATGGAGCGCTTCCCCATCGGCGCCGGCGGGGACACCACCGTGGTGGGTGCCGACCGCAAGGACGGCCTCACCGACCTGGTCCTCGCCGGCAAGCTGGGCGAGGTCAGCCCCGAGATGCTGGGCGACTTCTACGTCGGCATGCTCGAATCCCGCAACGAGCCCATCGTCGCGGTGCTCGAGCGGGTGGCCGACCCGGCAAACCACCCCATCGTGTTCCACTGCACGGCGGGCAAGGACCGCACCGGTGTGCTCGCCGCCGTCCTGCTGTCCGTGCTCGGCGTCGACGACGAGACCATCCTCGACGACTACGAGCTCACCGACCGCTACCGCACCCCCCACCGCCTCGCCGAGGTGGCCCCCCGGCTGGCCGAGTCGGGCGTCGACCTCGAGAAGGTGAAGGCGCTGTTCTCTGCGCCGCGACCCGTGCTGGCCCGCACGCTCGGCACGCTCCGGGAGCGCTACGGCTCGGTGCCGGCCTTCCTCACCGACGAGGCCGGCGTCGACCCCGCCACCCTCCAGCGCCTCCGCGACCTGCTCCTGGTGTGAGAGGACCGGCCCCCATCGGGGGTCGGGCTACGCCAGGGGCTTCGTGGCGGTGAGGACCATCCACGGGAGGTCGAGGTGGAACTCCTGGACCCGGACGTCCTCGGCGCCGAGGCGGTCGAGAACGGCCTGGTAGCGGCCGGGCCCCCGGAGGGTCCATGCCCATCCGAGCAGGGTCAGCAGCGAGAACGGCGCCGGGTTGTAGTCGCGCATGTCCACGTAGGAGCGCTCGAACACGAGGAGGGTGCCGCCCGGCTCGAGCGCGGACCAACCGGTCTCGATCAGTGCTTCGGCCTTCTCGTCGGGCCAGTCGTGCAAGGTGCTCTTGAACGACACGAGGTCGAAGGTGCCGGGCGGGGTGTCGGCGAAGGCGTCCCCCCCGAAGTACTCGACGCGGTCGAAACCCGGGCGGTCCGCCTGCTTGCGCCGGCCGATCGCCACCACCCCGGCGAGGTCGAACACGACGGCCCGGAGCTCGGGGTTGCGCTCGCAGACCGAGAGGGCGAACTCGCCCGTGTTCCCGCCGATGTCGAGCATGCGACGGTGCTTCGAGAAGTCGTAGCGGTCGCAGACGACCGGGCCCTCGTAGCGCGAGAGCATGTTCATGTAGTCGACCCACTCTTCGGTGGCCGCCTGGTCGAACGGGTTGTCGCTCTCGTGCAGGTCGAACTGGTAGAGGCGGAGGTACTCGTCGCCGATAGGCCCGACGTCGGACGGCTCCCCCGACTGGTTGTAGATGGGGTGCTCGGCGACCTCGCCGAGCGCGAACACCGCAGAGGTGTCGAAGGCCAGGTCGCGCACCAGCATCGTCGAGTACTTGATCTGCGCCTCCATGAGGTCGCGGAACCGGAGGGCTTCCCGGAAACCGTCGCTGAGCTCGTAGTGGCCCTCGCGCTCGTCGACGACCCCGTTCGCGCCGAGCACGGTGAGGAAGAAACCCAGGAGGTGGTCGGGCTCGGACGCGGGCATCGGGCGCTCGAGCAACTCGTCGATCAGGCCCCGCCGGAACGCCTCGCCCAGCGTGAGGGACTCGTAGATGCCGCGGAGGAATTCGTGGATGACCACGTACTCGGTCGACGAGTGGTCAGTCACGGAGACGCTCCCCACGGAGCACTGGGAAGATCACCGGCGCACCCTAGCAAAGGCCCTGTCGCGGCCTGCCCGGGCTGGCGTCGGAAATGGTGGCCCACCCGGTCGTCGTATACTTCGCCGCTAGCTATGTCCGCTCCCGGCCTCGACGATGCCGCCCTGCGCGAGCTCCATCGCAACGGCCGCTACCGGTTGAGCCAGGTCGACGGCATCCTCGCGGCGGCGCCGGAAGGGGCCCTGACCCCCGACGAGGAGGACCTGACCCCCGGCAAGGCCCTTTCCCGATGGTTCGCCAAGGCCTTCCTCGTCTGTCTGGTCCTGCCCTTCCTACGCCTCAACGAGCGGCTCATCGCGTGGAAGACCGATCCCCGTGCGGTGATCGCCCGCGAGGAGTTGCCGTTCCTCGCCGACCTCGAGGCCCAGTGGCCGGCGATCCGCGAGGAGTTCGAGGGGCTCTTCCCCGACGCGGTGCTCCCGCCACCGATCGAGACCTTCATCCCCCACCTCGCCGAGGCGGAGGACATCATCGGGGGCCGAGGCGGCTCGTGGCACGGCTTCGCCTTCATCGATCCGAAGGGCTGGTGGATCGACTTCAACGCCGAGCGCTGCCCTCGGACCACCGAGGCGTTGCGCAAGCTGCCCCGCCTCCAGACCGCGCTCTTCTCGGTCTTCACGCCCCACACGGTCCTGCCGCCGCATCAGGGGCCCAACAAGGGCCAGGTCACGATCCACATGGGCGTGGTCATGCCCGAGCCGCCGGGGTCGTGCGTCTTGCAGGCCGGCGACGAGACGGCCGTGTTCCAGGAGGGCGTCGCCTTCGCGTTCGACGACACCAACACCCACACGACGTGGAACGAGGGCGACGGGCCCCGGGTGAGCCTCCTGGTGCAGGTGGAGCGGCCCCTGCCGTGGCCCGCCTCGTGGACGAACCGGATCGCCCAGCCTCTCTTCCAGATCTACTCCTACCCGCGGGGCGGTTGGGGACGGCTCATCCGAGATGCCGGGGCGGCGTCGGGCCCGTCCTGACGGCCTCACCCCCTCGGTGTCGCCGCCGATGAGAGGATGGACGGCGACACGGGTCGTCCAGCCCCCGGGAGGGACCCACATGGCCGAACTGCACGAGATCAGAGGCGTCGGGCCGGCGACGGCGACACGACTCGCCGATCACGGCATCACCTCGGTGGCCGCGTTGGCGCAGGCCGACCTCGACTCGGTCGTGGCCGTGCCCGGCTTCGGCCCGGTCCGAGCCGCGGCGGTGCAGGCCGCGGCGCTCGCGGCCCTCGATGCCGCCTCGGCGCCCGAGGGCGCATCCCCCCCGACCCGACCCGGGGCCGAGGTGGGCAAGGTAGACAAGGCCAAGGCGGACACGTCGAAGACCGCAGAGGCGGGCAAGGCCAAGGCGAAGAAGGCGGGCAAGGCCAAGGTGGACAAGGCGAAGACCGCAAAGGCGGGCAAGCCCAAGGGGGGCAAGTCGGGCAAGTCCGCACCGACGAAGGGCAAGGCGGCGAAGGCGGGCAAGGGCAAGCGCAAGAAGTCGGCCGCCGGCGTGGCCGCCGAGTCGGGGAAGCCCGAGAAGTCAGGAAAGGGCAAGAAGAAGCGCAAGAATCGCTGAGCACGTCCCCGGCAGGTCCTTGACGGATCGGCGGGTCAGCCGTACCCTCACGGCATTCTCGGGGCCGGAGCGCGAGCCCGGCTCCTGAGTCCCGGCTCGACGGGCGTGTCCCCGCCGAGTTGCCTCTTGGCGTGCCCGGGTCTAGCATCCACAAAGCCGTGCGTGTCCGCTCCGTCCTCGGATCCTCTTCGTCGACCCTGCGCGTCTCCGTTCGGCCCTCCACCGCCTGCACGATCTCTCGCTAGGAGATAAGCGTTGCCTTCTCGCGCCGCTGTCCGCGATCGCTACTCGTTTGCCAACCTCGATGAGGCCTTGGCACTGCCGGACCTCATCGCCATCCAGCGTGAGTCCTTCGACTGGTTCCTCGCGGAGGGCCTGGCCGACACCTTCCGCGACATCAGTCCCATCAAGGACTTCACCGAGACGCTGCAGCTCGAGCTCGAGTTCGACCCGAACGACGAGGACCTGCGCCCGCCGCCGAAGTTCACGGTGGAGGAGTGCAAAGAGAAGGACATGACCTACTCGGCCCCCATCTTCGTGCGGGCCCGCTTCATGAACGCCACCACCGGCGAGATCAAGGAGCAGACGGTCTTCATGGGGGACTTCCCGATGATGACCGAGAAGGGCACCTTCGTCATCAACGGCACGGAGCGCGTGGTCGTGTCGCAGCTCGTCCGCAGCCCGGGCGTGATCTTCCAGCCCGGTGAGCGCTACCGCCTGCGCAACCTCGCCAAGCACCAGCTGGTCACCGGCACCATCCACCCCTACCGGGGCGAGTGGATCGAGTTCGACGTCGAGCAGAAGCCGGGCAAGCCCGTCACCGCCGGCACCCGCGTGGCCCGCAAGCGCCGCCTCAGTCTCTTCGTGCTGCTGCGCGCCCTCGGCTACGACGAGGAGAACAACCCCGGGTTCATCGACCGCTTCGTCAGCCACTTCGACTTCCTCGAGGACCAGTGGGAGAAGGACCGCGAGCTGGCCCCCACCCAGGACGAGGCCCTCGTCGAGATCTACAAGCGGGCCCGCCCGGGCGAGCCGCCGTCGGTCGAGTCGGCCAAGGCCTACTTCCGCAACGCCTTCTTCGAGAACCGTCGCTACGACCTGAGCCGCGTGGGTCGCTACAAGCTCAACCGCAAGCTCGGCCCCGAGCTGGAGAAGCTCGGCACGATGTTCGGCCTGACCGATCTCGACCTGCCGGCGTCGGACCAGCCCGTGCTCAGCCGCTGCGAGGTCCTCGCCGCCACGAGCTACCTGCTCCAACTGGCCAAGGGCGAGCCCGGCTACCGCCTGGACGACCAGGACCACTTCGCCAACCGCCGCATCCGCTCGGTGGGCGAGCTCATCCAGAACCAGGTCCGCATCGGCCTCTCCCGCATGGAGCGGGTGGTGCGGGAGCGCATGACCACCCAGGACGTCGAGGCCATCACGCCCCAGACGCTGATCAACATCCGCCCGGTGGTCGCGGCCATCAAGGAGTTCTTCGGCACCAGCCAGCTCTCCCAGTTCATGGACCAGGTGAACCCCCTGTCGGGCCTCACCCACCGTCGACGCCTGTCGGCGCTCGGCCCGGGCGGCCTCTCGCGTGAGCGGGCCGGCTTCGAGGTCCGCGACGTCCACTTCAGCCACTACGGCCGCATGTGCCCGATCGAGACGCCGGAGGGCCCGAACATCGGCCTCATCGGCGCCCTGTCCACCTTCGCCCGGGTGAACGAGTTCGGCTTCATCGAGTCGCCGTACCGCAAGGTCGAGAACGGCCGTGTCACCGACGAGATCATGTACCTGGCCGCCGACGAGGAAGAGGAGTACGTGGTCGCCCAGGCCAACGCGCCCCTCAACCCGGATGGCACCTTCAAGGACGACCGGGTGCTCGTGCGTCGCTCGCCCCAGGGCGCGACCCTCGAGAACCTCAAGCTGCAGCTCGAGCGCGAGAGCTACTTCGCCTCGACCACCGAGATCTCGAGCATCCCGCCCTCCGAGGTCCAGCTCATGGACGTCTCGCCGAAGCAGATCGTGTCGGTCGCCACGGCGCTGATCCCGTTCCTCGAGCACGACGACGCCAACCGTGCCCTGATGGGCGCCAACATGCAGCGTCAGGCCGTCCCGCTGATCCGGGCCGAGGCGCCCTACATCGGCACCGGCATCGAGGGCCGCGCCGCCCGTGACGCCGCCGACATGCTGATCGCCATCGACGACGGCACCGTCACCGAGGTCGACGGCGACTCGATCACGGTCGAGTACAAGAACGCCGGCCGCAAGGTCATGCGCCTGCTCAAGTTCGAGCGCTCGAACCAGGACACCTCCATCAACCAGAAGCCCCGCGTGCGCGAGGGCGACCGGGTGAAGTCGGGCGACATCCTCGCCGACGGTTCGAGCACCGACAACGGTGAGCTGGCCCTCGGCAAGAACCTCCTCGTGGCCTTCATGCCCTGGGAGGGCTACAACTTCGAGGACGCCATCATCCTCAGCGAGCGCCTGGTGAAGGACGACGTGCTCACGTCGATCCACATCCACGAGCACGAGATCGACGCCCGTGACACCAAGCTCGGCCCCGAGGAGATCACCCGGGACATCCCGAACCTCTCCGACGAGATCCTCGCCGACCTCGACGAGCGCGGCATCATCCGCGTGGGTGCCGAGGTGGGCCCGGGCGACGTGCTGGTGGGCAAGGTCACGCCGAAGGGCGAGACCGAGCTGACCCCCGAAGAGCGCCTCCTGCGGGCGATCTTCGGCGAGAAGGCCCGCGAGGTGCGCGACACCTCGCTGAAGGTGCCCCACGGTGAAGAGGGCAAGGTCATCGACGTCAAGGTGTTCAGCCGGGACGAGAGCCACGAGCTGCCCCCGGGCGTCAACCAGCTGGTCCGGGTCTACGTGGCCCAGAAGCGCAAGATCAGCGTGGGCGACAAGCTCGCCGGCCGCCACGGGAACAAGGGCGTGATCTCCAAGATCCTGCCCATCGAGGACATGCCGTACATGGCCGACGGCACCCCCGTCGACATCATCCTCAACCCCCTCGGCGTCCCGTCCCGCATGAACGTGGGCCAGGTCCTCGAGGCCCACCTCGGCTACGCCGCCCGTTGGGGCTGGGACGTGCCCGGCTCGGGTCAGGTCGAGGGTGGCCGCGTGGGCGACGACCCGGTGCGCGGTACCGAGAACAAGACCCGCACCAACACGCCGCCGGCGCAGCTCATCGCCACCCCGGTGTTCGACGGTGCGCACTGGGACGAGGAGGAGGAGGCCGGGAAGCACCCGACCATCCAGAGGATCTTCGAGAACCTCACCCCCGAGTCGGTCGACGGTCGCCGCCTCATCCAGCCCAACGGCAAGACCACCCTGTACAACGGCCGTACCGGCGAGCCCTACGACAACCCCATCACGGTGGGCTACGTCTACATCTTGAAGCTGGCGCACCTGGTCGACGACAAGATCCACGCCCGCTCGACCGGCCCGTACTCGATGATCACCCAGCAGCCGCTCGGTGGTAAGGCCCAGTTCGGTGGCCAGCGCTTCGGCGAGATGGAGGTGTGGGCCCTCGAGGCGTACGGCTCCGCCTACTGCCTCCAGGAGCTGCTCACCATCAAGTCCGACGACGTCCTCGGCCGGGTGAAGGTCTACGAGGCCATCGTCAAGGGCGAGAACATCCCCGAGCCGGGCATCCCCGAGAGCTTCAAGGTGCTCATCAAGGAGATGCAGGCGCTCTGCCTCAACGTCGAGGTGCTCAACACCATCGGCGACGAGATCGAGATGCGCGAGCTCGACGAGGACATCTTCCGCACCGCCGAGGAGCTGGGGATCGACATCTCCCGGCCCGAGCGGGGCAGTGACGAAGAAGACGCACGCCGCGCTGCAGAGCGCATGGAGAGGATCTGACCATGCTCGACGTGAACACCTTCGACCAGCTGCGCATCGGTCTGGCCACCGCCGACTCGATCCGCACGTGGTCCAACGGCGAGGTCAAGAAGCCGGAGACCATCAACTACCGCACGCTCAAGCCCGAGAAGGACGGCCTGTTCTGCGAGAAGATCTTCGGTCCCACCAAGGACTGGGAGTGCTACTGCGGCAAGTACAAGCGCGTGCGCTTCAAGGGGATCATCTGCGAGCGCTGCGGCGTCGAGGTCACCCGCTCGAAGGTCCGGCGCGAGCGTATGGGCCACATCGAGCTGGCCGCCCCCGTCGTCCACATCTGGTACCTCCGCGGCACCCGCTCCTGGCTGGCCTACCTGCTCATGGGCACCGAGCCCCGTGAGGAGCTGAAGGCCAAGCAGCTGGAGAAGGTCATCTACTTCGCCGCCAACCTCGTCACCTGGGTCGACGAGGAGAAGCGCCAGGAGGACCTCCCCAACCTCGAGGCCGAGCTGGTCGGCGAGAAGGAGCTCATCGAAAAGGAGCGCGAGCTCGCCCTGGCCCGTCGCCAGGAGGAGCTCGAGCACGAGATCGAGGCGCTCGAGAACGAAGGCGCGAAGGACACCGAGATCAAGGCCCGCCAGCGCGCCGTGGACAAGGAGCTCGCCTCCATCCGCGAGCGCTACGACGAGGAGCTCGACCGCGTCGGTCGTGCCTTCGACGAGTTCAAGGACCTGTTCTCGCGCAAGATCATCGAGGACGAGATGCTGTGGCGCGAGCTCGTCGACCGCTACGGCGAGTACTTCGAGGGCGGCATGGGCGCCGACACCATCGCCCGCCTGGTGAACCGCCTCGACCTCGACGAGGAAGAGGTCAAGCTCCGCAACGCCATCGAGCCGCCCGAGGGCCAGAAGCCCCTGTCGGCCCAGCGCAAGCAGAAGGCCATCAAGCGCCTGAAGATCGTCTCGGCGTTCAACCGTCGCGACGACAACGGCCGGCGGGTCAACGATCCCCGCGCCATGATCCTCGACGTGGTGCCGGTGATCCCGCCGGAGCTGCGCCCGATGGTCCAGCTCGACGGTGGGCGCTTCGCCACCTCCGACCTGAACGACCTGTATCGCCGGGTCATCAACCGGAACAACCGGCTCAAGCGCCTCCTCGACCTCGGGGCCCCCGAGATCATCGTCAACAACGAAAAGCGCATGCTCCAGGAGGCCGTCGACGCCCTGTTCGACAACGGGCGCCGCGGCCGTCCCGTCACCGGCCCGGGCAACCGGCCCCTGAAGTCGCTGTCGGACATGTTGAAGGGCAAGCAGGGTCGGTTCCGCCAGAACCTGCTCGGCAAGCGCGTCGACTACTCCGGCCGTTCGGTCATCGTGGTCGGCCCGACCCTCAAGATCCACCAGTGCGGCCTGCCCAAGCTGATGGCCCTCGAGCTCTTCAAGCCCTTCGTCATGAAGCGGCTCGTCGACAACGAGGTGGCCCAGAACATCAAGTCGGCCAAGCGCATGGTCGAGCGTCGCCGCCCGCAGGTGTGGGACGTGCTCGAGGACGTCATCCGCGAGCACCCCGTGCTGCTCAACCGTGCCCCCACCCTGCACCGTCTCGGCATCCAGGCCTTCGAGCCCGTGCTGGTCGAGGGCAAGGCCATCCAGATCCACCCCCTCGTCTGCGCGGCGTTCAACGCCGACTTCGACGGTGACCAGATGGCCGTCCACCTGCCCCTGTCGGCCGAGGCGCAGGCCGAGAGCCGCGTGCTGATGCTGTCGGCCAACAACGTGTTGAGCCCGGCCCACGGCCGCCCGCTCGTCACGCCGACCCAGGACATGGTCATCGGCGCCTACTACCTCACCGAGCAGGTGGGCGTGGTCGACCCCGAGGACGACAAGCGCTTCAAGCGCCCGAACGAGTCCGACTGGCACCCGGTGCGCAGCTTCCGCCGTCTCGACGAGCTCGAGCGGGCCTACGAGAGCGGCACGCTGAAGCTCCACGACCCCATCACGTACCGGGCCGAGCGCCTGCTCGAGACCCCGGCCAACGGCAAGGCTGCGGTGTACACGATCACCACCGCCGGTCGAGTGTTCTTCAACGAGACGCTGCCCGAGGGCTTCGAGTACATCAACCACGTCATCAAGAAGAAGGACATGGGCTCGATCGTGGACGAGCTCGCCAACCACTACCCGAAGGCCGCGGTGGCCGAGAGCCTCGACGCCATCAAGGCGCTGTGCTTCCGCTTCGCCACCCAGTCGGGCATCACGGTGTCCATCGACGACGTTCGCACCCCGCCCGAGAAGGCCGCGATCCTCGAGGCGCACGAGAAGGACGCCGACAAGGTCGAGGGCCAGTTCCAGCGGGGCATCATCACCGACGGTGAGCGCCGCCAGAAGGAAGTCGAGATCTGGACCAACGCCACCGAAGAGGTGCGCGCGGCCATGGAGAAGGAGCTGAAGGCCCAGCAGTTCAACCCCATCGAGATGATGGTGGGCTCCGGGGCTCGAGGCAACATGATGCAGGTCCGCCAGATCGCCGGCATGCGCGGCCTGGTGGCCAACCCCCGAGGCGACATGATCCCGCGGCCCATCAAGGCCAACTTCCGCGAGGGCTTGTCGATGCTCGAGTACTTCATCGCCACGCCGGGTGCCCGCAAGGGCCTCGTCGACACCGCCCTGCGCACCGCCGACTCCGGTTACCTCACCCGTCGCCTCGTCGACGTGGCCCAGGAGCTCATCATCCGTGAGCTCGACTGCGCCGCCGACGGCACGCCGGTGCGGGGCCTCTGGGTCGACGGCGTCGTGCCCGACGAGGCCGGCAAGCGCAGCTACCTCGAGACCCGGCTCTTCGGCCGGACCCTCATGGAGGACGTCACCCTCGCCGACGGCAGCGCCCTCGCCGCCGGCACCGAGGTCGGCGACGACGAGATGGCCGCGCTGCGCGACGACGAGGGCGTCACCCGGGTCCGGGTGCGCTCCGTGCTCACGTGCCAGGCCGACCAGGGCGTCTGCGCCAAGTGCTACGGCCGTTCGCTGGCCACCGGCCGCACCATCGAACTGGGTGAGGCGGTCGGCGTGATCGCCGCCCAGTCCATCGGTGAGCCCGGCACCCAGCTGACCATGCGGACCTTCCACACGGGCGGTATCGCCGGCAGCGACATCGCCGGCGGTCTCCCCCGAGTGGTCGAGCTCTTCGAGGCCCGATCCCCGAAGGGCAAGGCCACCCTGGCCCGCACCTCGGGCGTCGTGCGCATCTACGAGGACGAGGGCAAGGGTCGTCCGGTGTCGATCGTCTCCGACGACGGCACCGAGGACGAGTACATCATCCCCAGCCTGTCTCGCCTCGAGGTGCAGGACGGCGACGAGATCCAGGCCGGCGAGCCCCTCGTCGACGGGCCCCGTGACCCCAAGGAGCTCATCGAGATCAAGGGCGTCCGCGAGACCCAGTCCTACCTCGTGGGCGAGGTCCAGGGCGTGTACCGCGACCAGGGCGTCTCCATCGACGACAAGCACATCGAGCTCATCGTCCGCCAGATGACCCGCCGCGTGGCGGTGTCCGAGCCTGGCGAGTCCGAGTTCCTGCCCGGTGAGCGCGTCGACCAGAAGGTCTTCGCCGACACCAACCGCCGCCTCGTCGAGGAGGGCAAGAAGACCGCCGAGGGTCGCCCCGAGCTCATGGGCATCACCAAGGCGTCGCTGGCCACCGATTCCTGGCTGTCGGCGGCGTCGTTCCAGGAGACCACCCGGGTCCTCACCGAGGCGGCCATCGAGTCCCGCAGCGACTCCCTGGTGGGCCTCAAGGAGAACATCATCATCGGCAAGCTCATCCCCGCGGGCACCGGCCTCGGCCAGTACCGCGAGATCGAGACGCAGGCCCCCGACTACCAGCCCATGGAGTACTACTCCTCGGGCGACGAAGAAGAGGGGCTCGCTGACTGGCTGGCCGAGCGTTCCGAGGCCGTGGCCGAGGTCATCGATCTGCCGACGGGTGCTGCTTCGGAGTAGCGCTTCGCTTCAATTGTTGAACCTCTGACATCGGCGACAGGTGCCCGCCCCGGCGGGTCCTGTCGCCGAAGTCCGTTTCGGGCCACGCTCGCTGCTCCTCGCTGCGCTCGTCACCGCTGCGCGTGGCCCGAAGCCGTTCCGGCGCCATCCCCCGGGGCTGCCCTCTCCTTGCTCACGACCCGGCCCTCGCGGCTCAGGGTTGGGGCCACCACTCAGGCGAGTTGGGGGGTGTGGGGGAGTCGGTGGTGGGTCTTGTCCTCCGTCCCCTTCGGGTCCGCCGCTTGACCGCCCCACCCCCCGACTCGCTACCCCGGAGGTCTTTCGGGGGAGTCGGTGGTGGGGCTCGTCCTCTGTCCCCTTCGGGTGCGCCGCTGATGTTTCCTGACCCGTCTGGGGTCAGAAGGTGTGGAGGTCGGGGAGGCGGCCCAGTTCGGCGGTGAGGTCGATGGGCTCTTCGGCGCGCGTAGCGGACCGGCCGTGGAGGTAGTGGAGGCCTTCGACGCTCGCCAGGGCGGTGGCGAGGGCGACGCTGGCGACGGCGCCCCACTGGAGGTCGACGCCCCAGCCGCCGCTGCTGGCGATGAGCCAGTTGCCGGCGATGATCCCGAGAAGGGACAACGACAGCAGCAGCGAGTGCAGTTCCCGGCGGGCGCCGCCCCAGTCGGGGAGGGCGGCGACGGCGGCGATCCCGCCGGCGAGCAGCATCACCGCCACCACGGTCGCAGCGTCCAGCGCCAACCACCCCGACGACGTGAACTGGCCGTTGGCGCTGGTGACCCAGGGCAGCCAAAGGGTCCCGACCACGCCGAGGGCGAGCGCGATCGACACCCGGCGTCGCGGGCCGGCGGGGTTCACCGGCTCCTCGAAGGAGCGGATGGTGAGGAACGCCGCGACCAGACCGGTCGACCAGGCGCAGAAGAGGAGGAGAGAACCGAGGCCGGACATGACCAGTTCTTCGGCGCCTCCGAGCCGCCGCCAAAGCACGAATTGGGCCTTTTGGCCCATCCCGCGCCAAGCCCTGGTTTCCGCCCGTGGAGCGCGGCGATGGAAAGGCGCCGAGGACGTGCGAGGCACGCGGCCGCCCCTCGGCAAGACGGGGGTAGCGAGACGGCGGGTGGCGCCCGTCCGGAGGGTCCGGGAGCCGCCGCCGGTTTTGGTTTTGGCGGCGGGCCCGGAAACCGGACGGGTGACAGGACCCGCCGGCTCGCGGGGGGTAGCCCCCTCAGGGGGTGACGATGGGGAAGCCGAAGCTGAAGTTGTCGAGGTTCTCGACGAGGTGGTCGAGGGCCGAGCGGTCGCCGGCGACCGTGGCCTCGCCGGCGTCGATGACGTCGTCGAGGGACTGGTTGCCGCCGGCGAGCGCGGCGAAGGCGAGGTAGGGGAGCGTCAGCGTCGCCTCGGGCGCGGTGTCGAGTCCGCCCACGAGCGAGTGGTAGAGCGCCCCGTGTGAGATGCCGATGTCCCAGTGCTCACCCCGGTCGGCGATGACCATGCGGAGGGCGACGTCGCGGCCCGCGACCGCGGGGCCGTTGAGGCGAACGCCCACCAGTTCGAGGAGCATCTCGGTGGTCATCGCCCGCAGGACGTCGGGACTGGCGCCGGCGGCGCCCCCGCCTTCGGGGTGGCCCTGGCGGAGCTCCTGAGCGCCCGTCAGGTAGAAGTCCCGCCAGGGGCCGGACTCGGCCTGGTAGCCGAGCTGCTCGAGGGCATCGGCCTGCAGGGCCTTCGCGTCGGCGTGGTCGGGCTGGGCGAACACCACGTGGTTCACGACCTCGGCCACCCAGCGGAAGTCGCCGGCGTCGAAGCTGGCCCGCGCCTTGCGCACGACCTCGTCGGCGCCACCCATGAACTCGACGTAGCGGCGTGCGGCCTCGGTTGGCGGGTGGCCGTGGAGGTGGGCGGGGTTCCCGTCGAACCAGCCCAGGTAGTACTGGTACACGGCCTTGGCGTTGTGGTTGACGGTGCCGTAGTAGCCACGGGTGTGGAACTCCGCCGCCAGCGAGTCGGGCATCGACAGCTCCTCGGCGATCTCGAGCGGCGTCAGGCCGTGGTTCGCCAGGCGCATGGTCTGATCGTGGAGGTACCGGTAGGCGTCACGCTGCGCCCGCAGGTAGTGCAGGCCGTCCTCGGTGCCCCAGCGGGGCCAGTGGTGGCTGGCGAAGACCACGTCGGCCGCCTCGCCGAAGAGCTCGATGGCCTCGTGGATGTAGGTGCTCCAGGCCAGGGAGTCGCGGACCTGGGCCCCCCGCAGCGTGTACAGGTTGTGCTGGGTGGCGGTGCAGTTCTCGGCCATGCAGAGCACCCGGTGGTCGGGAAAGAAGAAGTTCATCTCGGCCGGCGCCTCGGTGCCGGGCGTCACCTGGAAGCGCACCCGCACCCCGTCGAAGGTGTGCTGCTCGCCGGTCTCGGTGATGGTGACGGTCGGGGCGATGAGGCCGTTGGTGCCGAACAGTGGGACACCCTTGCCGAGACCGGCGTCGACGTGGCCCTGCGCGTCGCGGGGGAGGAGCGGGCCGTACATGTAGGAGCCCCGGCGCAGCATCACGTTGCCGGCGATGACGTTCTCGCTGATGGCGGCCTCGAGGAAACCCTCCGGGGCGACGATGGGCACCTTGCCCGAGGCGACGTCGTCCTCGTCGACGACCCCGCGCACGCCCGCGAAGTGGTCGATGTGGCTGTGCGTGTAGATGACCGCGGTCACGGGGCGCTCGCCGAAGTGCTGGTGGACGACGGCCAGCGCGGCGGCGGCGGTCTCGGCCGACGTGAGCGGGTCGATCACGAGCCAACCGATGTCCCCTCGGACGAAGGTGATGTTGGAGAGGTCCAGTCCCCGCACCTGGTAGAAGCCGTCGGCGATCTCGAAGAGGCCGGCGATCGAGTTGAGGCGGGCCTGGCGCCACAGGCTGGGGTTGACGGTCGGTGGAGCCTCGTCGGTGTCGAGGAAGGCGTAGTCGTCGCGGTCCCAGATGGGGAAGCCGTGCTCGTGCAGCACCTGCACCGGCGCCTCGGCCAGGAGCCCTCGCCGGGCCCGCTCGAAGTCGGCCGGGTCGTCGAGGGGCAGCGATGCGGCGACGGCGGCGTTGGCGGCCCTGGTCGCCTCGGTGGCGTCCTTGCGTTCGGTCATGAACCGAGTCTGTCGCATCCTGCGACGGCCGAAGGCCGGCGCCGACAAATCAGGGTGGGTGGTTCGTCGGGACACGACAGGACGGGCGGGTGGGGCGGCCGTTATCGCCTTGCGGTACGATAGGCGACATGGCGAAGACCAAGGTCTCCCTGACCCTCGACGCCGAGGCCATCGAAGCACTCACCGAGCTGACCGGTTCGTCGAGCCTGTCGGCGGCGGTCACGGATGCCGTGGCGGAGAAGCTGGAGCGGATCCGCAAGCGCGTGGCCCTCGCCGAGGTCGTGCGAGAGTGGGAAGAGGAGAACGGTCCGATCCCGGACGAGATGGTCGAGCGTTGGGAGAAGCGGTGGCGCCAGCTCGGTGTCTAGTGCTCGATGCCGAGGCGCTGCGTCGCCTCGCGCACGGACGACGAGCGCAGCAGGCCGAGCTGATCGCGGCATTGAAGGCGATGACCGACGGTGTCGAGGTCGAGGTCTTGACCTCGTCGGCCGTGCTGGCAGAACTGCTGGACGGCAAGCGTGACGTAGGCGTCTGGTCAGCCTTGCGACGCCATCAGGTGGACCGCCGGGAGGTAGATGACGATGTCGCCACTCGAGCCGGTCATTTGCTGACCGAGGCGGAGATGGACTCGAGCAATGCGGTTGATGCCTTCGTCGCTGCAACCGCAGCGCTCCGGTCGCCGGCCATCGTGGTGACCGTCGATGTTGCCGACCTTCGAGCCCTCACCGCAGATCTGCCGGACGTCACCGTCTACTCGATCTGACTCCAGATCGTAGGAGCCCACTCACCCGGGCAGCGTGACGGCACCGATCTGGAGGAGGACGGCAAGGGTGTCGGCGACCGACCATCGCTCGACGCAGCGACCGTCGACGAAGCGCAGGTGGGTGATGACGGGCTGGACGATGTCGACGCCCGTGCCCGGGACACCGAACAGCTCGCCGCGGTGCGTGCCAGACATCGTGGCCCGGGCCGAGAGGCGGTCGTCCTCCTCGATCACGTCGTGCACCTCGATGTGGATGCCCTCGAGCGCTTCGTGCAGGCCCCGGTACATGCCCGCCACCTCGGGTTTGGTCATCGGCTCCTCCGAGTAGCCATGGAGGAGGATCGACTCGCCGTAGAGCTCGAGGTAGGCATCGAGGTCGCCGGCGTTCCAGTTGGCGATGGCACGATCGAAAGCGGCGCGGTTCGCGGTCATGGCCGGTGTTCGCACGTCGCCCTCCCCGAGATCACCTCGAGGGTGCGGTATCGTGCGGGAGCGAGCGCATCGGGTGACCGATCCGGGCACCGGATGCGCTGGCTTCGCCGTGTTCGGACCGCGAGTTGTCCCCACGCCCCGCGCGCCCGTAGCATGGCCCGTCGGCCGTGCGCGCCCTGCGCCGGTCATCCCCGAGCAACAGCTTCTGAGGTAAACGCGTGCCCACCGTGCAGCAACTGGTC
>JAEUJM010000021.1 GCA_016794585.1 Acidimicrobiales bacterium | reverse complement strand
GATCCGGTAGTACTCCGGCACCAGGAACGGCTCACCCCCCGTGAACGACACCTCCTGCAGGTTCGGGATGATGGCCTCGAGATCGCTGAAGAAGCTCTCGCCGTAGACCTTCGGCAGCGCCGGCCGACCCTCCCGGTGCAGCCGGATGGCCGAGGAGTAGTCCCCGTTGCACATCACGCACTGCAGGTTGCACGAGTTCGAGATGTTGATCTCCAGCCGGCGCGGCGACGGCGGCGTGAGGCTGTCGGCGGGGAGCGCGTCGTAGGCGTGGTGCACGCTCGGCAGGCCGGCGCCGAGGCGCCAGTCGCAGTGGCCGCAGCCCATCGAGAAGTCCCGATCCACCATCGCCTGCCGCAGTGCCACCGTGCGCGGCGCGCTCCAGATCTCGGGCAGGCGCTGCTCGGACAGGTCCCCGAGTGGGTAGCCCGCGGCGACACAGCAGGCCCGGGCCTCCCCCAGCGGGTCGAGGAACAGGTTCCCGAACGGTGCGTGGCAGGCGACCTCGGCCCGGGCCGCCGCCGCCGTCTCCTCCGGCACCGGGCTGTCCCGCTTCGCCCCGTGCGACCGCACGAAGACCCGACGCATGCGGTCAATGTAGCCACCGGCCGCGCATCGCCGCCCCGCCCGGATGGTCGCCGCTCCCTACCGGTCGGTAACTTTCCGGTCATGACCGACGTCACCTCCCCCGACCTCGCCGCAGCCGCCGCGGCCATCGACCTCGCCCGCGGTGTGGTCACCGCCGCGACCTCCCGTCTCGCCGAGGTCGGCCTCGACGACCACCAGGCCCTCGCCTACGACGTGGCCCACGCCGCTTCCGCGGTCGAGATGTCGAGCGGCTTGCTCGACTACGGCGCCAAGGGCGACGTCGAGGGCCGCATCGCCTGCGCCTTCGTGGCCGACGCCGTGGCCGACCTGGCCGCCCGCACCTACGGCCGGGAGGGCGACTGGGGCATCGACGCCGGCGCGCTCGACGCCGCCCGCCCGTTCCTGGCCACCTTCCGGGACCCCGCGTTCCTCGCGTCGCTCGCCGACGACGAGGGCCCCCGCCACCTCGACGCCGACTTCGAGCTCGTGCAGGACACGTTCCGGCGCTTCGCCGAGGACAAGATCCGCCCTGCCGCCGAGCACGTGCACCGCACCAACGCCGACGTGCCCGAGGACATCATCTCGGGCCTCGCCGAGATGGGCGGCTTCGGCCTGTCCGTCCCCGAGGAGTACGGAGGCTTCGCCGGCGGCGGCGAGAGCGACTACATGGGCATGGTCGTGGCCACCGAGGAGCTGTCGCGGGGCTCGCTCGGCATCGGCGGATCGCTCATCACGCGGCCCGAGATCCTCACCCGCGCCCTGGTCAAGGGCGGCACGGAGGAGCAGAAGCAGGAGTGGCTGCCGAAGCTGGCCACGGCCGAGGTCATGGCCGCGGTCGCCGTGACCGAGCCCGACTACGGCTCCGACGTCGCCGGCATCAAGGTCACCGCCACCCCGACCGAGGGCGGCTGGCTCATCAACGGCGTGAAGACGTGGTGCACCTTCGGCGCCCGCGCCGATGCCCTCATGCTGCTGGCCCGCACCGACCCCGACCGCTCGAAGACCCACCGGGGCCTGTCGATGTTCGTGGTGCCCAAGCCCCGCGGCGAGGGGCACGGCTTCGAGTTCACCCAGGAGGCCGGCGCCGACGGCGGCGCCCCCGGCGGCGGGAAGATGGAGGGCCGGGCCATCGACACCATCGGCTACCGGGGCATGCACTCCTACGAGATCGCCCTCGACAACTGGTTCGTCGCCGCGGCCAACCAGGTCGGCGGCGAGGACGGGCTCGGCAAGGGCTTCTACTACCAGATGGAAGGCTTCGAGAACGGCCGCCTCCAGACCGCGGCACGGGCCGTCGGCGTCATGCAGGCCGCCTACGAGGAGGCCCGCCAGTACGCCCAGGATCGCGCCGTGTTCGGCCATCCCATCGGCGACTACCAGCTCACCAAGGTGAAGCTGGCCCGCATGGCCGTGATCATCCAGGCCAGCCGCCAGTACTCCTACGCCGTGGCCCGCATGATGGCCGTCGGCGAGGGGGCGCTGGAGGCGTCGATGGTCAAGGCGTACGTGTGCCGCGCCGCCGAGTGGGTCACCCGCGAGGCCATGCAGATCCACGGCGGGTTCGGCTACGCCGAGGAGTACCCGGTCAGCCGCTACTTCGTCGACGCCCGCGTGCTGTCCATCTTCGAGGGCGCCGACGAGACCCTCTGCCTGAAGGTCATCGCGAGGCGCCTCCTCGACCGCCAGAAGGCCGCCGCCTGACGGAGGGGCCCGGCTGGGCCCCGGCGCCGTCCCACTCGATCATTCGTTCTCGAGGCAATAGCCCCCGGTTTCCGGGGGCTATTGCCTCGAGTTCGCCGTCAGCCGGCGGTGCGGGTGAAGCCGGCGCGCTCGCCGCGGGCGACGACCTTGAGGGCCACCTTGCGGCTGGCCTCGTCGATCATCTCGTCGCCCATCATCACCGCACCCTTGCGCTCGCCGGTGGTGGTGGCCTCCTCGTAGGCGTCGAGCACGGCCCAGGCGTGGTCGAACTGCTCCTGGTTGGGGCCGAAGACCTCGTTGAGGATGGTGACCTGGTCGGGGTGCAGCGCCCACTTGCCGTCGTAGCCCAGGATCTGGGTGCGGGTGCAGTAGTCACGGAAGCCCTCGGGGTCGCGCACCTTGACGTA
This sequence comes from Acidimicrobiales bacterium, assembly GCA_016794585.1. Taxonomy (NCBI): domain Bacteria; kingdom Bacillati; phylum Actinomycetota; class Acidimicrobiia; order Acidimicrobiales; species Acidimicrobiales bacterium. Next base: position 13,601 of record JAEUJM010000021.1, on the reverse strand, counting down.
GGGGCCGTCGATGACCTGCAGGCCGTTGGCCCGGCCCGCCATCAAGATCTTCATGAAGGGGTAGTGGAAGTAGTCGCCGGGGTACTCGGGGATCTGGAGCCCGCCCTGGAGCGAGGGCATCTCCATCGAGGCCGAGAAGTCGACCGGGCCGAGGATGATGGTCTCGGTCCGCGGGGAGGCGGCACAGATCTCCTCGACGTTGATGAGGCCCTGGGCCGTCTCGATCTGGGCCTCGATGCCGATGTGGCCGATGGGCAGGCCCGCCTTCTTCTCGACCTGGGTGAGGAGCAGGTCCATGGCCACGACCTCGGCCGCGGTCTGCACCTTCGGGAGCATGATCTCCTCGAGGCGCTCGCCGGCGTTGCCGACGACCTCGATGATGTCGTAGGCCGTCCACTCGGTGTCCCAGGCGTTGACCCGCACGCACAGCACCTTCTCGCCCCAGTCCTGGGTCTTGATGGCCTCGACCACCTTGGCCCGGGAGGCTTCCTTCTCGAGCGGGGAGACGGAGTCCTCGAGGTCGAGGAAGATCATGTCGGCGGGGATGTTGGGGCCCTTGCCGAGCATCTTCTCGCTGGAGCCGGGGATCGACAGGCAGGAGCGGCGCGGCAGGTTGCGGGTGCGTTCGGACATGGGGCCGATGGTAGGTCCGGCCCCTGCAGCCGCACCAAGGCGGCGGGGAGGGTCTCAGAGCATCACTTCGACCGGGGTGGGCTGGCTGAAGGCAGCGCCGCCGTCTCCCACTTGGCCGTAGGCGTTCGCTCCCCAGCAGAAGAGGCGGCCGGAGCTCCGCAGCGCACAGGTGTGGGCGCCGCCTGCGGACACGACGGACCAGTCGGTGCGGCTCCCCGCCACCTGGGTGGGTGTGGCCCGGTCGGTCTGCCCGCCACCGATGCCGAGCTGACCCGAGCCGTCGTAGCCGGCGCAGAAGAGCCGCCCCGTCGTGCGTCGGGCGCACGTGTGCTGGCCCCCTGCGGAGACGCTGGCCCAGTCCGTGCGGCCACCGAGGACCTCGAACGGTGCCCCGCGGTTGGCGAGGTGGGTCCCGTCGCCCCGCTGGCCGTAGATCCCGAAGCCCCAGCAGAACAGGCGGCCATCCGCGCGCCGGGCGCACGTGTGGGCCGAGCCCGCCGTCACCTTGCTCCAGTCCGTGCGGTTGCCCGCGACCTGCACCGGAGTCCCTTTGGAGGGGTCGACGCCGCCGCCGTCGCCCGCCTGTCCGTGGTCGTCCCGTCCCCAGCAGAACAAGCGGCTCGTGGTCCGGCGGGCGCAGGTGTGCCCGTCCCCGACGGTCACGCTGGCCCAGTCGGTGCGACCGCCGATCACCTCGACGGGGCTCGACTGGGACGTGTTCGTCCCGCCGTCGCCCAGCTGGGCGGTGGAGTCGTCACCCCAGCAGAAGAGGCGGCCGCCGCGACGGACGGCGCAGGTGGTCCCGCCCCCGGCTGCCACGCCTGCCCAGTCGGTGCGCCCGCCGGCCACCTCGACCGGCTGCGACTGGCTCGTGTTCGTCCCGCCATCGCCGAGCTGGCCCCAGTCGTCCATGCCCCAGCAGTAGAGCTGGCCCGTGCGGCGACGGGCGCACGTGTGGAACATGCCCGCGGACACCACCGCCCAGTCGGTGCGGCCCCCGGTCACCTCGACCGGGTGGGCGTGGTCGTCCTCGGCGCCGTTGCCGAGCTCGCCGTGGTCGCCCCGACCCCAGCAGAACAGGCGCCCGTCGGCGCGCACTGCGCAGGTGTGGGCGGTGCCCGCATCGACCTGCCGCCAGGTGGCCGTCGCCTCCGGTTGCCCTGGCGCCGATCGCGCCTGCGCCGAAGCGGCGGCCGGGGTGACGGTGGCGGGGGTCGCGACCACGAGGAGCCACGCCAGCGCGGCGACGAGACCGAGAAGCACGAGACGACGGCGAGACATGAGCGTCTCCTTTCGCCCGACGTCTCCACGGTCGCGCCGCCACCGCACCGCCGAAAGGGGCGAAGGACCGTTGCACCGCGACGGGCGCGGCGCTCAGTCGGCGCGATCAGGCGGCTTGGAGCTGCGCCGGCGTGAGGGGCTCGGAGAGGAGGCGCTCGAAGCGGGCGGGGTCGCCGGCCACCCACGCCCGGCAGAGGGGGAGGCCCTCGACGTAGCAGCTGATGTACGCGCGCCACGTCGGGTCCATGAGGAACGACACCGCCTTCTCGGCCCGGGCCTTCGGCAGCAGCGACCAGCGCGACAGGTAGGCGACGGCGTCGTCGGGGTCGGCGCCGTCCTCGTGCAGGAGCAGGGCGGCATTGCCCCGCACCTTGTCGAGCGACCCCGCCGCCTCGGCCACGCTGGCCACGACCTCGGCGTCGTAGGGGATCCCGAGGGGGCGCAGGTGCTCGGCCACGACGGGCTCGGGCCGCTTCCCCACCAGCACCTCGAGCCCGAGATCGGCCAGACCCTCCGCCAGCAGGCACTGCGGCGTGCCCACGAGGAAGATGGTCTCCTCGAGATGGCCCCGCCGGCGCACGAGCCCGACCTCCTTGCGGCTGTGCTCGGTGTGGTGGCCGGGATAGGCCTCGTGGGCGACCAGGTGGGCCAACGTGGGGCTGAGCACAGGCAGGTCGACGTTGATGGCCACCCGGCTGCGCAGCCCGCCCTCGTAGTAGTTGAAGCCCGACCAGGGCTGGTCCCGCACGAGCTCGAACTCGACGTGCTCGCCCTCGGGGAGCCCGAACATCGTGTCCGTCCGGGCCCGGAAGTCCTCGGCCAACGAGGCGATGGCGGCGCCCAGCTGCTCGGGCGGGACGGCCTGCGCCTCCCGCCACGTCCCGTACCGTTCGGCCAGCGTCCCCGTGCCGGGCAGCACCTCGTCGAGGGCGCCGTGGGCGGCGGCGAAGCGCTCCTCGGGCACCCGCTCGGGGCGCACGCCGTAGCAGGCCTCGACCTCGTCGGAGTACCCGATGGCGTCGCCCCGCAGCTTGGCCGCCGTGGTGACGAGGCCGGCGCACTGCGCCCGCAGCCAATGGCGCCGGCCGGCGTCCATACCGTCGACATCACCCGGCGCGTCGAGGTCGGCCACCAGTCGGGACGCCTCGGCCACCAGCTCGCCGAGCTCGACCTTCGCCTCGTCGTCGACCCGTCGGGCCAGCTCCGGCGGGCCGTAGTAGGCGTCGACCAGCCCGTCGAGGTGACGCCCGAGGCGCAGCCCGAGCAGCAGGTACCGCTCGACGAACCCGCCGGGGGGCAGAGGCGCGATCTCGGTCACCGCTGATGCCTCGGACCCGTGGCGCCAGAGTCGACAGGCGCCGCCGCCGAAGTCGAGGCAATGGCGCGCGCATCCCGCGCGCTCTTGCCTCCGGTTCGTCGAGACCGGGACCGAGACGTGGTCATCGCCGTCACCCGAGGTGGGCCCGGAGGAACGACAGGGTGCGGGTGAAGGCCTCGTGGGCGGCGTCGGCGTCGTGGGCCGGAGAGGTCTCGTCGAAGAAGCCGGGGGCGGCGCCGGCGTAGGCGAACACGTCGAGGGAGAGCTTCAGGTGACGGGCGGCGTCCTCCACCCGGTCGAGTTCGCCCCGGCGGTCGGGCATCCCGGCCAGGCCGTAGTGGGCCTCGACCGGGCACTGCAGCACCGCCCAGCTCGCGGCGACGTCCTCGGCGAGCACCGGGGCATCGACCAGCACGAGTGCGCGCACGTCGTCCGGGAGCCCCGCAGCGGCCTCGATGGCCAGGTGGCCGCCTCCGTCCCCCCAACCCAGCACCCCCACACCCCGCCCGTGGACGAGCGGGTGGCCTTCGAGTGCGGCCACGACGCCGGCCAGGCGTTGCAGGAGCAGCGGCACGTTCACGCCCAGCACGGCCCGCTCGCTGCCCACGGGCACCACGAGGTCCGGCGCCGCCGCCGTGAAGCCCTCGGCGGCGAAGCGGTCACAGCTGGCGACCGTGCCGGCGTCCGCGGCCAACGCCGGGCCGAGCACGATCAGCGCCGGCCCGGCACTGCCGTGGCCGGGCGCGGCCAGGTAGCCGTCGACGGGGCCGTCGCCGGCGTCGATCGCCGCGCCGCCGACGCCCTCGCTCAGGCGGACGCTCTCGCCCACGTCAGTAGGTGCCGCCCAGCTTGTTGTGGTCCCACGAGACGACCTTGTCGGCGGTGATGACCACGGCCGAGCGCTTGTGGGCCAGCCCGGCGGCCACGGCGTCGAGGTCGTCGGGGTTCTCGACGCCGAAGTAGCGGTCCACCACCGACCGGGCGACCGGCATGACCACCTCGGGGTCCTCAGTGACCTCGGCGGTGCCCACGATCTCGACGCCGCGGAGCTTGTCGTACTCGTCGCCGTCCTCCACCAGCACGGTGATGCGGTTGTCGCGCTGGAGGTTCTTTATCTTCTGCGACTTGGTGAAGGTCTCGAAGGCGGGCTTCCCGTCGATGAAGCCGTACCACATGGCCACGAGGTGGATGTTGCCGTCGGGGCCGAAGGTGGCGATGTTCATGGTCTGGCGCTCGTGGAGGAAGGCGTCGACTTCCTCATCGGTCATGCGGACGAGGTCACGGCGTGAAGGCATGCCGGCGATGCTACGGGGCGACCGGGCGTGCCGGCGCCGCCGGACCGCACCCTCCGATCGTTCTGGGTACTCCCCTGTGTTGCCAGCGATACATGCGAGTACCCAGAAGGGCTGATTCGGAGGCGGGCACGTCGACTCGTCGTGCTAGAGGTCGACGAGCAGCTCGGCCGCCACCGGGCAATCGGTGCGACGCAGGGCGTCGGCAACCGGGAGCGGCCCGGTGGGACCGACCACCTGGTCGACGAGGTCGAGGGGCACGATCTCGTCGTCGGCCTCCCAGGGCTCGGCAGCGAGGTCGACCTTGGACACGACGGCGTCCCACACCCGGCCGGGCACGAGGCGGCCGACACCGGCCACCAGCCACACCGGCGTGCCGTTGTGGCGGGCGACCGCAGCCGCCGCCCTCGAGCCGGCGACCGCGACGAACCCGTCGGGGCCGACCGCCGACGCCTCGAGGACCACGACGTCCGCCGTCGAGGCGGCGCCGCCCAGCCCGTGGGTGGCCACATCGACGGCGTCGACGTCTGCGGCGAGCAGGCGCCGCACCAGACCGGAGCCCTCGCCCAGCACGTCGACCACCAGCGCCTCGACGTCACCCCGCCGGGGCAGGGCCTCGCCGGCGACGTCGGGCCAGCCCAGCAGGCAGAGGGTCGCGTCGTCGGGCAACGCCCTGCTGAGCTCCAGCGCGGTCCGGTCGGCGTCCATCTCGTCCGCCGCCCGCCATGCCTCGGGCATGGGGTCGTTGGCGGTCAGCACCCTGCCGCACAGCCACCAGAGCGCCCCGCAGGCCGGGTGGCGGGACACGATGCGACGGCACGCCGTGACCATGCCGGCGGGGTCCGACCCGAAGGCACCCAGCGCCGACGCCGTCTCCTGGACCAGCAGCGACTGATCCACCCCCGAGGCCCGGGCCACGTAGCGGAGGCGCTCGATGGGGTGCACGTCGGCGAGGGTACCGCCGCCCGGCGGCCCGGGGCCCGGCACATCCGGCCCCGATCCCGACCGTGCTCCCGCCCGCGATCCCGGCCGACGCCGGAGTTCGTTCGGGCGGGGACCCGCCGTGTAGTTTCGGGGCCGTGGCGACTGCTCCTCCTGCCGACCTCGAGCTCAACCCGCTGGACGGCGAGGGCCGTCCCCTCGCCGAGTGGCTCACCACGTTCCGCCTCGCCGTGGTCGTCATCGACCCGTTCACGTGGGAGAGCAGCTGGCTGTTGAAGACCGCCGGCCGCATCCTCAGCACCTACGCCGACGCCGACTGCCGCACGGCGTTCCTGGTCACCGGCAACGAGGACGAGGCCCGCCAGTTCCTCGGCCCGTGGACCGATCGCATCCTCACCTTCACCGACCCCGACCGTGCCGCGGTCAAGGCCCTCGGCCTCGAGCAGCTGCCAGCGTTCGTTCACCTCGCCCAGGACGGCACCCTCGTGGGCGTCGCCGAGGGTTGGAAGGCCGCCGAGTGGAGCGAGGTGGCCCAGGGGCTCACCCGAGTCCTGAAGTGGAGCAACCCGGTGATCCCCGCCCACGGAGATCCCGGCCCCTTCGAGGGATCCCCCGCCCTCGGCGCCCCCGCCGACGCCTGACCCGAGCCGGGCGGCGCCCGCCGGCGCCGGCGCGGACTCCGTCCGTCGACCGGGGCGCCCTCAGTCGTAGTGGTTGATGGCCCGGACGTTGAGGGTCACGGCGAGGATGAGTCCGACCACCAGGACGGCGGCGCAGGTGAGGAGGGTCTTCGCCTCGAAGCCCACGAGGATGAGCGAGCGGGCCGCCTCCATGATGTAGGTGACCGGGTTGAGCGACGCGGCGATCTCCATCGGGCGGGTGAGCTGGTCGCGGGGCACGAAGTTGGGCGTGAGGAACAGCAGCGGGAAGAAGATGAAGCTGGCCGAGTTGGTGGCCGCCGCGCTGCGGGACTTCATGGCCACGAGCTGCATGAACCCGGCGAACACCGTGGCCCAGGTGGCCATGATGACCAGCAGCAGGAGAAAGCCCAGCGGGCCGCTCTCGATGCGGACTCCGAACAACATGCCCACCCCGATGATGACCGAGGCCACGAGGAACATCTTCAGGGTCTCGGACAGCAGCCGGCCCAGGACGATCGAGTGGCGCGGGATGGGCGTGGCCCGGAGCTTGTCGAAGTAGCCGCCCTCGATCTCCTCGACGAGGAAGAGGGCGGCGGTGCCGAACGAGGCCGCGGTCAACAGCGCGGTGGGCAGGGAGAAGGCGGCGTAGCCCTGGCCCTCGAGGAAGGGGGTGCCGTCGCTCGGGAAGATCTTGGAGGCCTGCCCGATGTTCACCACGAAGAAGAACAGCGGGATGAAGAACACCGGCATCAGCGACTCGGGCGAACGGGCGCCCTCCACGATCGCTCGCCGCGTGAGCACGAGGGTCTCGCTCATGCCTGCACCTCCTGGACGTCGCCGGCCTGTCGTTCGCGGGTGCGCCCCGTTGCGTCGAGGAACACGTCGTCGAGCGTGGGGTCGTGGTCCATGCCGGCCCGTGCGCGCAGCTCGGCCTTCAGCTCGGCGGGCGAGCCCTCCCGGACGATGCGCCCGCCGTCGATGATGGCGAGGCGACCGCAGAGCTGATCGGCCTCTTCGAGGTACTGGGTGGTGAGGAACACCGTGGTGCCCTGCGCGTTGATGCTGCGGACCTCGTCCCACATGACGAGCCGGCTGCCGGGGTCGAGGCCGGTCGTGGGCTCGTCGAGGAAGAGGACGTCGGGCCGGTGCACGAGGGCCGAGGCGAGGTCCAGCCGGCGCTTCATGCCCCCGGAGTAGCCCTTGATCAGGCGGTCGGCGGCGTCGACGAGGTCGACCAGCTCGAGCAGCTCCTGCGTTCGCTCCGCGGCGTCGGCGGCGCTCATGCCGAACAGCCGGGCCTGAAGGAGCAGGAGCTCGCGGCCATTCTGGCGCTCGTCGAGGCCGGCCTCCTGGAGGGCCACGCCGATCTTGGTGCGGGCGCCGGCCGGATCGGACCCGACGTCGACCCCCGACACCACCGCGGTGCCGGACGTGATCGAGAGCAGGGTCGTGAGCATGCGGACCGTCGTGGACTTGCCTGCCCCGTTCGGTCCGAGGAAGCCGAAGATCTCGCCCTCCTCGACCCTCAGGTCGACGCCGTTCACCGCGTCGACGTCCCCCTCCTTGCTGTGGTAGCGCTTCGTCAGCGCCGTCGCCTCGATCGCAGCCATTGCCTCTCCTACCTCAGGTCAGGGTCGTCGCACGGGTCAGCATCGGAGATGACGACACGGCCCTCGGGAACTCATCGCCGGATGCTCCGGCACTATCGATCAGGCCGGCGCCGTGGGCGCCGCCTCCGGCTCGATCTCGTGGCGTCGGGTGGAGGGACCCTAGCATCGAACATATGATCGATCCAGCGAAATTCGGCGTCCGGGGCCCGAGGCCCGCTCAGAGGAGACCGCCGCGGGTCATGGCCTCGACGTCGAGGGCGCGGTCGAGGTCCGCTTCGGCCATGAGGCCGCGTTCGAGGACGACCTCGCGGATGGTCTTGCCCTCCTTCACCGACGCCTTGATGACGTCCGCCACCACCTCGTAGCCCAGGTGCGGATTCAACGAGGTGCCGATGGCCGGTGACGACTCGGCGTAGCGCCGGCAGGTCTCCTCGTCGGCCTCGATCCCACTGATGCACTTGTCGGCGAACACCCGGCTGACGTTGGCCAGCAGGCGGATCGACTCGAGCAGGTTGCGGCCCATCACGGGCAGGTACACGTTCAGCTCGAAGTTGCCCTGACTCCCGGCGAACGCCACCGCGGCATCGTTGCCCATCACCTGGGCGCCGACCTGCGTGACCGCCTCGGCGATCACCGGGTTGACCTTGCCGGGCATGATCGACGACCCGGGCTGGAGGTCGGGGATGCGGATCTCGGCGAGGCCCGTGCGGGGGCCGCTGCCCATCCAGCGGATGTCGTTGGCGATCTTGATGAGGGCGACGGCCAGGCGCCGGCAGTGGCCCGAGGCCTCGACCAGGGCGTCCCGGGCCCCTTGGGCGGCGAAGTGGTCACGGGCCTCGCTGAGCGGGAGGCCGGTGCGGTGGGCGAGCGCGGTGACGACCGCCGGGGCGAAGGCCGACGGGGCGTTGATGCCCGTGCCCACCGCGGTGCCACCGAGGGGCAGTTCGCCCACGGGCGCCACGCAGGAACGCAGGCGCTCGGCCGCCTGGTGCACCTGGGCGGCGTACCCGCCGAACTCCTGGCCCAGGGTGACGGGCGTGGCATCCATCAGGTGCGTGCGGCCGGACTTCACCACCGAGGCGAACAGGAGGGACTTGGCGTGCAGACCCGCGCCCAGGTACTCGAGCGCCGGCAGCAGGTCCTCGTGGATGGCCTCGGCCGCCGCCAGGTGGATGGCGGACGGGAACACGTCGTTCGAGGACTGCGACGCGTTGACGTGGTCGTTCGGGTGCACGGCGCCGGGCTCGCCCAGCGCCTCGGAGGCGAGGTTGGCGAGGACCTCGTTCATGTTCATGTTGGACGAGGTGCCCGAGCCGGTCTGGAAGACGTCGAGCGGGAACTGGTCGTCCCACTCCCCCGCGGCGACGGCCTCGGCCGCCTCGGCGACGGCGCCGCCGATGCGGTCGTCGACGGCCGGGACCTCGACCAGGCCGGCGTTCACCCGGGCGGCCTCACCCTTGATCAGCGCGAGAGCCCGGATGAGGCGACGCTCGATGGTGCCGCCCGAGATGGGGAAGTTCTCGATCGCCCGCTGCGTCTGCGCCCCCCACCGGGCGCTGACGGGCACCTGCACCTCCCCCATCGAGTCGTGCTCGGTGCGGTAGTCGGCGTCGGTGGCGGCGGGCGGCGTCATGTCGTCCACCTACCCGACCGTACCGGCGCCACCCAGGACCCGCCCGGCCGGCCTTCCGGAAAGCCTCAGACCGCCGACGCCGGCCTCACCGCTCCGAGATCACGGCCGGCGCCCTGGCCCACCCCCGATCTGGCGTTCTCGGAAGCCTTCGACCGCCGGCGCCGGCGCAGCCGGCACGAGGCCCGACGATCTGGGAACCCTCAGGCCGCCGCCGGCGGCCTCACCGCTCCGAGAAACCGGCCGGGGCCGCGACCGACGCCGGACCCTGCGATTCGGGAAGTCAGGCCGGTGCTCAGGGGGCCTCTGCGAGGGGGTGCGCCGAGAAGAAGTCCCAGATGGCGTCGTTGAGCAGGGCCTGGTCGGCTCGGGGCAGGGTCTCGAGCGCGGCCCCCTCGACGCAGCCGAGGTAGACCGAGGCGGTCAGGCTGCCCTCGCCCGTCGCGCCGGCGATCACCGGCTCCAGCGAGGGCACCTCGTCGCAGCCGTAGCGCGTGACCCACGGCCCCACGCCGCCCTCGAAGCCGGGGAGCACGACGAGCGGCACGGGGCGCTGCTGGTCGCAGGGATCGGGGTCGACCACGTCGCCGACGAACCCCGCCGCCGCCACCGTCTCGGAGAGGTCGCAGGCCACCCGGGCGGCGAACGATGAGCCGTCGCCGTGGCCCAGCACGTACACCCGCTCCGGCTCGAGGCAGAAGTCGCCGGCGGCCTGGGTGAGCAGGTCGGTGAGGAAGGTCACGTCGGCCGAGCCCGCAGCCGTGTCCCACGCCGGCACGTCACCGAGGGCCTGGGGCGTGAGCAGCACGAAGCCGTCGGCCTCTGCGGCCTCGCGGAGGCCGCTGGACTCGTCCTGCTGGGCCGCGGTGGCGCCGGTGTTGTGCAGGCTCACCACCACCGGCATGGCCACGCCCTCGTAGGTGGCGGGCACGTACTGGAGGTAGGAGCGCTCGACGCCGCCGGACGAGACGGTGTGCACCGTCGCGCCGGGGGGCACGTCGGTCGCGGCGACGCAGGTCGGGTCGAGGTTCGCCTCGAGCTGCGCGGGGCTGAGGGTGGTGGCCGTGGTCGACGGCGCCGCCGCCACCGAGGCGGGCAACTCGGCCGACCCGCAGGCGGCGAGCGCCACCATGGCGACTCCTCCGACCATCGCCGCCCAGCGGTACCTCACCGCGCTCGCCGCTCCGGAGGCCGTCCGGTCGACCCGGACGACGAGAGCGCGCCGATCGCCGACGGGGTGACGCGGCGAGCGGAGCGGAGCAGCCGCACCGGCGAACCGGCCGCCAGGCCCGCCGACATGGCGAAGCCGCTCCGACGAAGGAGGGGCCAGTGATGCGTCACGCCATCGCCACCAGGTCGAGCAGGTCGTCGCTCCAGTAGTCGAGGTCGCCCTCGGGCATCATCAGCACGCGGTCGGGGGCGAGCTCGCGGACGAAGTCGCGGTCGTGGCTCACGATGATCATGGTGCCCGGCCACGCCGCCAGCGCGTCCGCGGTCGCCGTGCGGGACCCCGGGTCGAGGTTGTTGGTGGGCTCGTCGAGCAGCAGCAGGTTGTGGCGGCCGGCCACCAGCTGGGCGAGGGCCAGCTTGGTCTTCTCGCCGCCGGACAGCGTCGACGCGTCCTGGAAGGCCTTGTCGCCGGTGAGGCCGAACATGCCGAGCAGCGCCCGGCGGTCCTGCTCGCCCAGGCCGGTCATGCCGTCGAGGTGCTCGAACAGCGACTTGCCGGCCTCGATGCCCTCGTGCTCCTGGGCGTAATAGCCCAGCTCGACGCCAAGGCCCGGCGTCACCTCGCCGGCGTCGGCGGTGGTCACCTCGGCCAGCACCCGCAGCAGGCTGGTCTTGCCGGCGCCGTTCAGGCCCATCACCAGCAGGCGCTCCCCGCGGCCGAGGTCGAACGACACGTCCTGGAACACCTGGAGATCGCCGTAGGCCTTGTCCAGCCCGCTGACGGTGAGCACCGTGCGGCCGGCCTTGGGCGGCTCGGGGAAGCGCAGGTTCAGCTTCTGCTTGCGGGCCGGCCCCTCGACCCGCTCGCGCTCCATGCGTTTGACCCGGCTGTCGAGGGTCTGGGCCTTGCGGGCCCGGGCCGCGGTCGAGTGGCGCATCGAGTCGGCCAGCGTCGTCAGGCGGTTGATCTCGGACGCCTGGCGGGCGGCCACCTTGGCCAGGCGCTCCTCGTCCTTCTCCCGGGATACCAGGTACTGCGAGTAGGTGCCCTTGTACTCGACCATCGAGCCGACGGCGTCCTCGCCGGAGCGGTCGAGGTGCAGCACCCGGGTGATGGCCTCGTCGAGCAGCTCGAGGTCGTGGCTCACCACCAGCAGGGCGCCCTTGTAGCCACGGAGGAACTTGAGCATCCAGTCCCGGGCGTCGTTGTCGAGGTGGTTGGTGGGCTCGTCCAGGAGCAGGACGTCGCTGCCGGCGAAGAGGATGCGGGCGAGCTCGACCCGCCGGCGCTCACCACCGGAGAGGACACCGATGGGCAGGTCGAGGCGCTCGTTCGTCAGGCCCAGGCCGGCGGCGATCTTGCGGGCCTCGGGCTCCGCCTCGTAGCCGCCCTCCATCCGGTAGACGTCCTCCTCGCGGCTGAAGCGGGCGACGTTGCGGTCGGACGGGTCCTCCTCGATGGCGAGGCGGAGCTTCTCGAGGCGGATCCGGGCGGCGTCGAGGCCCCGCCCGGAGAGGACGTGATCGACGCCGGACACGTTGACGTCGGTGGTGTCGAGGCGGGGATCCTGCGAGAGGTAGCCGAGGCCGCCCGTGATGTGCACGACGCCGGCCTTGGGCTGGGCGGCGCCGCCGAGCACCCGCAGCAGGCTGGTCTTGCCGGCGCCGTTGCGCCCGACGAGGCCGACCTTGTCCCGGGCGCGCACGGAGAACGAGGCGCCCTCGACGACGAGGTTGCCTCCCACCTCCACGTTCAGCTCGCGGACCTGCAGCACCGGACCATTGTGGGGCGTGGGTCGGCGATTGGTGCGGGAAATCGGGGTAGAGGGAAATACCTCGTCGCCCGGATCGGTTGGGGGCCACGATCCCTCTCACCCTGGAGTGCCAGCCATGCCCGTCGACCCCGACGTCAAGACCCTCGCCACCGGCCGCAACTTCGGCGCCCTCGCCTACCACCGCGCCGACGGCAGCATCGCCAACCACGTCATGTGGGTCGACGCCGACGACGACCACCTGCTCATCAACACCGAGGTGCACCGCGGCAAGTTCAAGGCGATGACCAAGAACCCCGAGGTGACGGTCACGGTGTGGGACTCGGAGAACCCGTACCACTACGCCGAGGTCACCGGCCGGGTCGTCGACCACGACGACAGCGACGCCGCCCGCGCCCACATCGACGCCCTCTCCCAGCGCTACATGGGCACCGAGTACGGCAACCCCATCCAGAGCCGCCGAGTGATCGTCAAGATCGACCCGACCCGCCAGCGGGTCCAGTAGCGGCGGCGGCAACCTCTACGTGGAGCCCGACGTCCGGCGCCGCTCAGGTCGGGAGCTTCACGCCGTGGCGAGACGACGTTCCCGGAGGGCGGCGAACTCGACGGCGGCCCGGACGAGCTCAGGTGTGAGCTCCGGGAAGTCGTGGACGATCTCGTCCGTGGGCATCCCAGAAGCGAGGTACTCGAGGACGTCGTGAACCGCGATCCTCGTCCCCACGAAGCAAGGCTTGCCGCTGCGCACGCCAGTGCGGGTCTCGACGACCGTCGTGATGTCCATCGACCGCGACGCTACGCCACCAAACGTCGGGAAGGCCGACGGTTCGCTATGTCTTCCTTCAAATCCGATCCACCGTCTAGCTAGCTAGCTAGTCAACGACGCCGTCTCGCTCAGATAGGGAAACCGGCGGCCAACCGGCCTGCAATAGTCGGATCTCAGTGCTTGAGTGGAGTGGAGCACGCCGACCTTGCGGGGCAGTGCAGAATCGGCGACTCTCATGATGAAGGAGGCGCCGCCGAACGGTGAGGGGATGAGCCTCCAATCCGGCCCTCGCTACGAGCGAAGGGATCCGTGGCGCTGGGGATGGCGGGCGTTGATGGTCCTCACGCTCGCTCTGTTCGGACCTGACACCCTGTTTGGTCGAGCGCCAATGTCCGGCCGCCTGATTGCGGGCTCTCCGCGTTGGAGTGGGGAGTGAGGGGTAGCTGAGGGTCCACCACGCGGGTCAGGGGTCCCGCCATCGTCGTGGCTGTCTGAAGGCTGCGACGAGAGAGGAACCCCTGACGGTGAGCGACGGTACTGGTCTGGCGG
>JAEUJM010000020.1 GCA_016794585.1 Acidimicrobiales bacterium | reverse complement strand
GGCGGCGTGCTCTCGTTCTCGCTCGCCGACCTCCACCCCCACGACATCTCCCAGGTGCTCGACCAGGAGGGCGTGTGCGTGCGGGCGGGCCACCACTGCGCCAAGCCGCTCATGCGCGTGCTCGGGGTGGGCGCCACGGCCCGTGCGTCGCTGTACGTTTACAACGACGAGCGCGACGTCGACGCTCTCGCTGACGCACTCGACGCCACGCTGGCGTTCTTCGCGCTGTAGAACGCGCGCTCCAGAAAGGCAGACCCCGTGCCCGGGCTCGAAGACCTGTACCGAGAGATCATCCTCGACCACTACCGCAACCCGCGGAACCGCGGCGAGCTGGCCACGCCGCCGGCCCACCGGGTCGAGGGGTTCAACCCCCTGTGCGGCGACGAGATCGTGGTCTACGTCCAGCTCGACGACGACGAGCGGGTGGAGGACATCAAGATCGGCGGCCAGGGCTGCTCGATCAGCCAGTCGTCGGCGTCGATGATGTCGGCCGCGGTCAAGGGCAAGACCCTCGCCGAGGTGCGCGACCTCACCCGGGCCTTCAAGGCGATGATGTCGATCCACGAGCAGGAGATCGGCGGCGAGGGCGACGAGGCCGAGGTGGGTGAGGACGCCGCGCCCGCCGAAGAGGTGCGCCTCGGCGACCTCGAGGCCCTTCGCGGCGTCGTGAAGTTCCCGGTGCGCATCAAGTGCGCCACCCTCTCCTGGAACACCCTCGCCCAGGGCATCGACGAGGCGACCGCCTGAGCGGTCGCGCTCAGCGGGTCGGGTCGGCGGCCTTCGGCGGCACCGGTGGGGGCGGCCGGCGACGCACCGCCACCCCGCGGGCGACGTTGCCCACGTAGCGGTGGGCCACCCGCATGACGCTGATCTTCGACTCTCCGCCCTGGCGGCGGGACTCGTGGGTCGGCACCTCCGTGACCCGGTAGCCGTACTGGAGGCACTTCATCGCCATCTCCTGCTCGATGGTGGTGATGTTGCTCGTGGTGGCGATGCGACGCCCCACGTCGGTGCGGATGGCCCGGAAGCCGTTCTGGTAGTCCGTGAAGCGCACGCCGAACCGGTAGTTGATGGTCAGGCTGATGGCGAGGCTGCCCATGAGGCGCAGGACCTCGTAGGCCGAGCCGAACAGCTCGTCACTGCCGCCCAACATGCGCGAGCCCATGACCAGGTCGGCGTCGCCGGACGCGATGGGAGCCACGAGGCGGGCGATGTCGGCCGGGTCGTGGGATCCGTCGGCGTCGATGAACACGGTGACGGGGTGGGCGGCGTGGTCCAGCCCGACGCGGATGGCATCGCCCTTCCCCAGCCCGTTGTCGGTGACGACCCGGGCGCCGTGTCGCTCCGCGATCTCCCTCGTCCGGTCCGTCGAGCGCCCGTCCACGACCACGACGTCATCGGTGAGGAGGCCCACGGCCTCGAGCACCGGGGCGATGGTCGCCTCTTCGTTCTTGGCCGCGATCACGGCGCTGAACGCGGTGGGCCGCAGTGGCTTCGCCTCGGACACGGAGGCAGGACCGTACCAGCCCGCCTCGTCCCGGCGGGCGGTACCGCCGGCCTCCTCCCCCCGCCGGCCGGGTGACCACCGGCGCCGAGCACGGCTCCGATACGCTCGGCGCCGCGTCACACGGCGAGGAGGACGAACCGTAGGAGCCTCGATGGACGACACCCGTAGCACCGGCGCGCGCCCGTCACCGCTCCTCGTCGGTCGTCGATGGCGCGACCTCACCCCACGGCAGCGTTGGGTCGGCCTCGCCCTGGCGGCCCTGCTGGCCGGCACGTTCCTCCTCGCCGGCCTCCAGGCCTATGCCGACGACTGGTACCCGATCGGCGACAACGGCACCATGCTCACCGTCACCCGACAGGTGTTCTCGAGCGAGACGCCCGTCGCGGGGGAGGTCGCCTCGGGCACCCGTTACGGCGCGCACCCGTTCCATCCAGGCCCGCTCGTCTACTACGTGCTCGCGCCGTTCGTCAGCGTCTTCGGCGACACCCTGGGGATGCTGCTCGGCGCCGCGTTCGTGTCCGCCGGCGCCCTCGTGGCCATCGGCTACACCGCGCTGCGCACGGGGGGCCCAGGAGCGGCGCTGTGGGCGTGGGTGACGGCAGTGGCCATGTGTTGGTCCCTCGGGGGGACGGCGTTCCTCTATCCCCCCTTCAAGACCACGCTCTCGCTGCTCGTGATCGTGTTGTTCCTGCACCTCTGCGCGGCGCTGGTGGCCGGTCACAGCCGCCTCCTGCCCCTCTGGGCGGTGACGACCTCCTTCCCGATCGCCGCCACCATGCGCTATGCGCTCCCCGTGGCGGCGATCGCCGGCGTGACGGTCCTCGCGGTCGCGGTGCTGCGCTGGCGCCGACTCGCGGGCCCCCGGGGAGAGACCCCCGTCGGGCCCAGGATCCGTCGCGTGCTGCACCTCGAGGGCTCGGAGCGCCGCTCGGTCACCCTCGCCCTCGCCCTCCTGGCGGTGGCGTGGTGGGCGCCGGTGTTCGATGCCCTGACCAACGCGGGAGGCAACGTGCGTGAGCTCTACCGCGCGTCGCGCACCGCCGCCCAGCAGGTCGACGGGCTGGAGAAGGCCATCGGCGAGCAGGCCAAGGCCCTGGTGTTCGACCCCGTCCAGTCCGCCGCGGACTTCCACGCCTCCTCGACGCCGTACGTGGTGGTGGCCGGCCTGCTCCTCGCGTCGGTGACGTTCCTCGTGTTCCGCTACCGGCGGCACCTCGGCCGGGCGGTCTGGGCCAACGTCACGATCGCGGCCGCCGCCCTCGTGTTCATGCTCGCCTCGCTGGCCACGACCCCGTCGGACGAGGGCATCGGCATCTACCGCACGCTCGCCGCCTCACCGGTCGCCACCTTCGTCGTCTTCTCCAGCGGGCTCGTGGCCGCCGTCGCGCTCGGCCGTCGGTTCCTCGATGCCCAGCGGGTGCTCCAGCCGGTGGCCGTCGGGGCCGTCGTCTTGGGCGCGGTCGCCATGGCCGTGCCCGGCCCCATCGACGCCTCGACCGAGCAGTACCCGTTCGCGTTCGAGGCCACCCGCCAGCTCGTCGACCAGACCGCCCCCCGCATCGAGGGCGACGGGCGCTGGGCGACCTGGGTCGTCGGCGGCCGCACCACCCCGACCATCCTCGTGGGCCTCAAGGCCGGCCTCGAGGCCGCCGGCATCGACACCGGTGTGGACGCCGGCGCGCCGGCCATCGGCGCGGAGGACGGGCGGGACCCGGCCCCGACGGTCGGCAACCTGCTCGTGATCGGCAGCGAGCTGCCCGCGCCAACCGACGACTGGGAGGTCGTCGCGACCTACGAGCCCGAGGGGCGGTCCGCCGAGGAGGCCGCTTCGGCGGCGGCGGCCTTGGTCGAGTTCGCCCAGGAGACGAACCCACGCCCCCTCCCGGCCTTCACCGGCACGCTCGCCCGGCTCCTGTGCCCCGAGCAGGCCGACCAGGGCTACAGCGAGGAGTGCCCCGAGGCTGACGCGATCCTGGCCTCGGACAACCCGGTGGCCGAGCTCCCCCCCGCCGCCGTCGCCCTCGTCTACCTGGTCCAGTTCGGCGAGGACACCCAGTATCCCGTCATCGACGGTCCCCGCCCGCCCGACGCGCTGTTGGAGGCGGCCGCCGCGAGCTGGGACGACCTCCCGCTCAGCGTCTACGTCAAGCGCATCCCGCCGGCGTGAACCGGCGCAAGGACTGCGGAGCCGGACCGAAGCAGCCACGGTCGGGGTTGCGGTTGACGGCCCGCTGGCGACCAAGGCTGCTTGACCAAGTCTTTCGACGTTCCTAGCCTCGGCCCGGTGAACCGCCGGGGGTGGCGGCGCGAACTGGAGGCAACCGCGGCATGACGGGGGCGACGGAGGGGAGCGAACGCGAGGCGATCGCGCGCCTGTACCGTCGCGCCGCGTTCGGTCTTGCCCCCGGCGAGCTCGACGAGCTCGAGGCGCTCGGCATCGACGCCGTCATCGACCGCATGGTCGACCCTGGGGCCCACGGCATCGCCGCCACCCCCGACGACCTCTGGGCGGGTGTCGACCTCCCGCCCATCGACAGCGCCGAGTCGGCCAAGAACGCCATCGCCCGCTGGCTGGACACCTTCATGCTCACCCCCCGTCCGTTCGAGGAGTGGATGGCCTGGTATTGGCACGGCCACCTGGTGTCGGGGCTCTCGGACGTGGGGTTCGTGCCCATCCTCCTGGCCCAGCTCAACCTCTACCGCCGCCTCGGCCTCGGCGACTTCCGCACGCTGCTGCGCGAGGTCACCGTCGACCCGGCCATGCTCCGCTACCTCAACGGCGACGAGAACACCGGTGACGCGCCGAACGAGAACTACTCCCGCGAGCTCCTCGAGCTCTTCGGCCTGGGCATCGGCAACTACACCGAGGAGGACATCCGCACCGGCGCCGTCGCCCTGAGCGGATGGACCGTCGAGCTGGTCGGCCAGGGCACCCCCGAGGATCCGACACGGGGGTCGGCCCGGTTCGTCCCCCGGCTCCACGACGCCACGCCCCAGACCTACCTGGGCCGTTCGGGGGTGAACGACGTCGACACCGTCATCGACGCCGTCGTCGAGCACGAGGCCTGCGCGTCGTTCGTGGCCTCCCGCTTCGGACGTGCCGTCCTCGGCCCCGATGCCGACCCGCAACTGCTCGACGACCTCGCTTCCGAGTTCCGCGCTGCCGACCTCGACCTCCGGGTCCTGGCCCGGAGCGTCCTCGAGGCCGTCGCCGACGGCCGCACCACCGAGCTGGTCCTCGGCCCGATGCCCTGGCTCGTGTCCATCCAACGCGCCACCGGCGCCACGCTCCCCCTCCTCGATCGTCACCTCGGCCTGTACTACGCCGGGCACCTTCCCATGTGGCCACCGAACGTGAGCGGGTGGCACGGAGGGGTCACCTGGTTCGCCGCGTCCACGACCGCACAGCGCTTCAGCCTCGCCGGCCAGGTGGCGGTCGCGACCCCCGAGGACAACCCCGCCCGCCAGGCCGCTGCCGACGGCGACCTGGTCGCGCTCGCGGATGCCCTCGGCCGCCCCGAGGGGTTCTCCGAGAGCACCTCGGCGGCGCTCGCCTCACCCGACCTCTCGCCCGGCGCCGACGGGGGCATCGGGCTCCTCACCGTGGCGCTCACGTCCCCGGACATGGTGATGGCATGAACCAGGGGCTCACGAGACGCCAGTTCCTGGGCGCCGCCGGCGGCATCGCCGGCCTCGCCCTGGGCGGGACGATCGTCTGGTCGCGACTCGTCGACGACCAGGTCCAGGAGCAAGCCACCTCGACGACCGTGCCCCGCCGCGACGGCCGCATCCTGGTGGTGCTCGAGATCAACGGCGGAAACGACGGCCTCAACACGCTGGTCCCCGCCGCCGGGACCTACCGCGACCTCCGCCCGACCTTGGGCATCGCCGAGCCCGCCCTCGTGCCGCTCGAGGGCCGCACCGACTTCTCCCTGCACCCTGCGCTCGCCCCACTGGCCCCGCTGTGGGCCGCGGGCCGGCTCGCCGCCATCCAAGGGATCGGGTTCGAGGACCAGACGAGGTCCCACTTCGCCGAGATGGACCGATGGCGCGCCGGCGGCGGTGACGCCTCGTGGCTCGGACGCTGGCTCGACGCGACCGCAGGCGACGAAGAGACCCCGCTGCGGGCCATCGGCCTGGGCACCGACACGCGCGTGCTGACCGCGGCCAACAGCCTCTCGACCGTCGTCCAGGACCCCGCGTCCTTCCAGCTGCTCGCGCCGCAGAACGCCCGTACGGACCCCGACGCCGTCGTGGCGGCCTTCCTCGCGACGTCGAGCCCGGCCGGCGGCGGGCCCCAGTTCGCCGCCGCCCAGCAGTCCATCCCCGCCACCCGCGACGCCGTGGACGTCTTCCGGGAGGCCACGGCCGGCACTGCCGCGGCCGCCGCCCCCCAACCGGGAGCACCCCCCGACAAGGCGACGCGCTACTTCGAGGTGGCGTCGAGGCTCATCGAGCTGGACGTGGGCGCCGAGGTGATCGTGGTGGGCATCGACGGCTTCGACACCCACGCCAACCAGCCCGACCGCCACGACCTGCTCCTCCAGGACGTCGCCAACGGGCTGAGCACCTTCGTGGCGGACATGGAACGCCAGGGACGGGCCGACGACGTCCTGGTGGTCACCACCAGCGAGTTCGGGCGGCGGGTCGCCGAGAACGGCAGCGACGGCACCGACCACGGCAAGGCGAACGTGCTGTTCGTCACCGGGACCCAGGTCAACGGCCAGATCATCGGCGACGTCGGCCTCGACCGGATCGACGACGAGGGCGACCTGCCGGTCGAGATCGACGCCCGCTCGCTCTACGCGATCGCGCTCGACTGGTTGGGCGGCCCCACCGACGAGATCCTCGACGGCGAGTACGACCGCTTCGGCGTCATCTGAGCTCAGCGCCCCGGGGTCGCCCCGGCCCGCGGCTCAGGCCAGCGGGTCGGCGAACGGGTCGGCGAACGGGTCGCCCGTGGGCGCCGACGCCGCCACGGGCCCGGCGCCGTCGACCGACTCGTCCACCCCGAAGCGGGCGTAGCCCTCGATCTCGAGCTCCTCGGCCAGCTCGGGACCACCCGACTCGCGGATGCGGCCGGCGACGAGGATGTGCACCTGGTCGCTCTTCAGCTCGTGCAAAAGGCGGCTGTAGTGGGTGATGGCGAGCACCCCCAGCCCCCACTGGGTGGTGGCCTCCTCGATGCGGCGGCTCACCATGCGGAGCGCGTCGACGTCGAGCCCCGAGTCCAACTCGTCGAGGATGGCGATGGCCGGCTGGAGGACGCCGAGCTGCAGCGTCTCGTTGCGCTTCTGCTCGCCGCCGGAGAGGTCGACGTTCAGCTCCCTGGCCAGGAACCGCTCGTCGAAGCCGATGCGCTCGGCCTCGACGACCATGCGCTCACGCACCTCGTCGACATCGCGGCCCGCGGCGCGGAACGACTCGGCGAACAGGTCCTGGAGCGAGACTCCGGGGACCTCGACGGGGTACTGCATGGCGAGGAACAGACCGGCCTGGGCACGTTCCCAGGGGGCCAGGGCCAACAGGTCGGTGCCGTCGAGGGTGACCGAGCCTCCGGTCACCTCGTAGCCGGGACGCCCCATCAGGACGTGGGAGAGCGTCGACTTGCCCGAGCCGTTCGGGCCCATCACCGCATGGACCTCGCCGCTGCGCACGACGAGGTCGACCCCCTGGAGGATCTCGCGGTCCTCGACCGAGGCTCGCAGGCCCTCGATGACCAATTCGTGCGACGCCACTGCGCCTCCTTCGTCCCCGGCGGCACTCACGGGAGCACCACCCAGACGTCCCCATCGGACTGTTCGACCTCGTACACGGCGGTGGCCTTCGTGGCGGGCAGCGATGACGGCTCACCGGTCTCGAGCGAGAAGGCGCTGCCGTGCTTCCAGCACTCGATCTGGCGCTCCTCGACGAGGACATCGCCCTCGGCGAGGGAGATGTCCTGGTGGGTGCAGCGATCACCGACGACGTAGACGTCGTCGTCGATGCGGACCACGGCCAGGCGTCGATCGCCGACGTCGAAGCGGCGGGCGGACCCGGGCTCGAGCTCGGACAGGGCGCAGAGGCGCTCACGGGTGGCCATCACTCGACCGGCCTCTCGAGCTTGTCGGTGATGCGCCGGCGGAGCTCGGCGACGAGCATCGGCTCCGGGATGCGCTCGAGCACCTCTGCGAAGAAGCCGGCGACGACGAGGCGCTCGGCCACGAAGGGCGGGACGCCCCGACTCTCGAGGTAGAAGCGCTGTTGCTCGTCGATGGGACCGACCGCCGACGCGTGGCTGCAGTGCACGTCGTTGTTCTCGATCTCGAGGTTCGGCACCGACTCGGCCCACGCGTGGTCCGAGAGCTTGATGTTGCGGTTGGTCTGGAAGGCGTTGGTGCCACGGGCGTCGGGCCGCACCCGAATGAGGCCCGTGTACACGGACCGGGCGTGTCCCCCCACCGTGCCCTTGAACAGGAGGTTGCTGGTGGTGTCGGGGGCGACGTGGTCCTGGAAGGTGCGGAAGTCCAGGGTCTGGGTGCCGTCACCGAAGTAGACGGCGTAGAGGTCGCCGGTGCCGCCGCGGCCCGTGAGCGCGCAATCGGTGCGGAGCCGGGCGTAGTCACCGCCGAAGGCCGCCGTCGCCGACACGAGGTGGGCCTGGCCGGCCACCCTCGAGGCCTGGGAGCCGATCTGCCAGATGCCGCGCCCGAGGTCCTGGACGGCGGTGTAGGTCAGCCGTGACGACGCACCGAGGTCGAGCTCGACGACCGGCACCGAGAGGGCGGCGACGTCCGCCGACGTGGCGAGGTCGACGACCGTGGCGGCGCTGTTCTCACCGGCCCGCACGGCGAGGCGAGGCAGGCTGAGGGCACCGTCGGTGGCGGTGTGCTGGACCACGACGATGGGCCGGTCGACCACCACCCCACGTGGGAGGTCGAGCACCGAGGGACCGGGCGCGTGGGCGTCGTTGAGCGCGCCGAAGTAGTCCACCGGGGCCGTGACCACCGAACCGAGGATCTGCTCGCCGACGGCGGTCTCCGCGGCCGCGGCGAGCACGACGCCCATCGCCGCGACGGCCTCGTCGAGCTCGGCGTGCACGACGTGTCCGTCCACGATCACGAGGAGGCCGGCCCGCTCCCCCACCACCGCGTCGGCTCGCGCCCGGCACCGGTCCAGGAGATCGTCGGTCGCCGGCGGCTCGACGGGCCGGAAGGCCGCCAGGTCGAGCTCGCCGATGCGGCTGTAGCGCCACACCTCTTCCTCGGTGGTGGGCACGTGGGCGGCGGCGAGGCGCTCGCCCGAGTCGGCACGGCGGGCCTGGAGCCAGGCGGGCCCGGGCGGCACGGTGACGGCGTCGACGGGGGTCATGGCAGGGAAGGAGCGCCTCGTGATCGGGTTCTGGGGGCGACGAGAAGCCGACGGGGGAAGGCCCGACGGACCCACCATCCTACCGGCGCGGGATCAGCGCTCCCCGGTCCGGCCGGCGCGGAACGACCGGCGCCGCCGTGGCTACTTGCGCTTCTTCTTCTTGCGTCGGAAGCGGCCCTTGCGGCCGCGCTCGTCCTCGAGCTCGGCGAGCACCTTCGGTCCCGCGGCGTTGACGATGTCCTCGGCCTCGTCGAGCAGCGCGGCGACGGCGCCGTCGTCCTCCCCGAGGCTGGCGGGCTCGTCGGCCACCGGCGGGGTCACCAGCGTCCCGTGGCTCCAGCCCACGTCGGCCAGGCGGCGCGTGTACTTGGGGCAGTCGGCGGGGCACCGCCACGGCGCCTCCGGCGCGAGGTCGAGGTCGCACTTCCGCACCGTCTCCCCGTTGGCGTAGGAGCGGCTCTCGAAGTACTTGCAGTCCTCGCGCATCGGCATCGCCTCATCATGCCAGCACCGCGGTCCCCCGCATGGCGCAGGGAGGGCCGAATCGTGACGACCGGGGACTCAGGCGGGCGGGGTGACGGTGACGTGCACCGCGCCGTCCACGACCTCGAGGTGGTGCCACCGCGTGTCGGCCGACGGCGTGTCGGCGTCGAGGTCGAGCACGGCCACCGGCGGCAGCTCCCGCCCGTGCCACGGGCACGCCTGGCACCCGTCGCGGACCTCGATGTCGTCGAGCTCGGCCCCCTCGTGGGGACACAGCCGGGTGTAGGCCTCGACCCGGGAGCCCTCTCGGCGCAACAGGAGCCCGAGGTGGTCGCTGCGACCGACGAGCACGCGGGCGCCGGCGGTCAGGCGGTCGAGTGCGACCGGGGCGAAGGTGGGCGGCTCGTCGGGCGGGTCCGGGTACACGACGTTGTTGGCCGCCACCGAGATCGTGGCGCGGATGTCCACCGGCGCACCGTCGCCGCGGTACCGGTACCCCCACGACCGCAGGCGACCGCGTCGCTCCCGCAACGGCGAGTCCTCGGACATGAGCGTCCGGTGGTTGATCTGGAGCAGCTTTCGGATGACCGGCCAGAACAACATCCAGAACCGGGTGCTGGCGACCGTGTAGGTGGTGACGGCCCGGGTCCGGGTGTCGCCCAAGGGGATGAACTCGTGGCGGGTGACCATCGTCCACGCGCCGCCGGTCACGAAGTGGGCCTGCTCGTTCGGCCCGGTGTCGTAGTGCACGAGGATGAGGGGCACGGGCACCCCCAGCACCTTCTGGTAGCTCAGCGACGCCTGCAGGTCCTTCTCGACGACGCACACCACGTCGTCGATGCGGCTGTGCACGAAGTTGCGGTGGACGACGTCCTTGTTGTTCCAGTCGACGTCCGCGGGGAGGTAGTCGCCTTCGGTCGCGCACTCGAGGGACCGGTGCACCATCCCGAAGCTCTCCAGGCGCTCGAGGATCGCGTCATGGCTGAGCTTGACCACGGTCGGGCAGGCTAGCGGTCCCCGGGGCGGGGCGAGATCAGTCGGCCGGTGCGGCGACGGGGACGGTCACGGGCGGGGTCGAGGTGCCGCCCGCCATCGCCGTGAGCTCCGGGCCGAGCTCGTCCCACATCGCCTGTGCGATCAGCTCGGCACCGACCTCGTCGGTGTGCACCACGTCGTAGAAGTACGAAGGGTCGCCCCCGAAGACGTTCGAGAGGTCGTCGACCCCGTCGGGCAACCGCTCGAGCACCTCCGGCGGCCAGCCTGCGGCGCGGGGCTGCCAGAAGAAACGCACCGGCACGTCGTAGTCCGTCGCGAGGTCCTCGGTCAGCCCCTTGGCCCGACCGTAGATGTCCAGGGCGGCGTCGGTCTGCTGCTCGGGCGTTCCTGACACGGCGCCGTCGAGCCCGGGCAGCGGTGCATCCCGGCCGGTGAAGGTGTCCCACACCCGCCACGCCCCGCTGGCCCGACGGTAGGACTCGGCCAGCTCGCCCAGGCCGTCGAGGGGCTCGGGCTCACTGGCCCGCTGGTCGCGGAAGTCGGTCGCCAGCCCGTTGAAGATGACCGCCGAGTGGTGGGTGGGTTCCGCGGAGTAGTCCGACATCTGGACGTCGAACTCGTTGAACCCGTCGAAGAAGACGACCATGTCGTACTCCTCACCGGAGGCGAGGAGTCGCTCCATGAGCTGGTACTCCTGCCAGATGACCCAACCGGGGAAGCCGTAGTTGTGCACCTCGACCGGCACGCCGCTCTCCTCGGCGATGCGGGCGAAGGCCGAAGGGATCGTGTGGTCGTCGCGCTGGCCGACGCCGAACATGACCGAACCCCCGAAGAAGGCCACCTTCAACGGCTCGGTGCCGGCGGGCACTTCGGGCTCGTACGAGAGGCGCTCGCTCTCGGTGACGTTCACGGTCGGGCTGGAGTACTCGTGGTGCGCCCGGATCAGATAGGGCAGGTAGTCGTTGGTCTGGAGCTCGAAGCCGGCCATGTCGTCGCCGTGCTGGTCCGCCCAGGGCTCGTCGTTGATCGGCGGGTTGGCCATGTCCCGGTCGAGGGACTGGTTGATCTGGGTGACGAGGTCCCCGCGGTCGATCGGTGGCAGGGAGCCCGTGGCGGTGAAGAGCGTGCCGACGGCCAGGTCCGCGACGAGCAGGACGGCGATCACCGCCAGCCCCACCACGACCTTCGGGGTCTTGGCGCCGGGCGCCTTCGTCGGCTCGGAGCCGAACGTCCGCCTCGGGGGCCCGTCGGGCGCCATGACCGAGGTCGGGATCCACCCGTCGCCGGTGAACCCGCGGGGACGTCCCAGTGGGGTGCTGCGGAAGAGCCACTGCAGCACCGCCAGAGGCACGAACACGAACACGAACATCGTGCCGAGCAGGACCCAGCGCAGCACGTGGCCCACCCCTCGGCCGAAGGCCTCGAGCCCACGGAGGAAGCGGCGGTCGAAGGCGGGCGACAGGGCCCTGGCCGCGGTCACCGCGACGACCACCGCCACGAGGACGACGGCGCCCTCCGTGCGCCCACGGGCGAACAGGAGCGCGGCCACCGCTCCCGCGATGAGCAGGGGCAGGGCCAGCGAGAGGGCCTGGTGACCCCCGCGGGGCGGTGGGCCCTCGGGGGCGGGGCCCCAGGTCGCGGTGTGGACCTCCGACTCGGGGACGGCGCGCCCTGCGCCGGTCTCGGCTTCGCTCTGGGTGGTCGTCACGCGCTCGCTCCCGCGGTGTTCGGGGGGTTGGCAGCCTCGGGGGCCCGGTCCGCACCAGCGTCGCCGGGTTCGTCATCGAGGTGGCGGCGGGCGAGGAAGCCGGCGGCCAGGATGGCGACGAGGGGCAGCACGGGGAACCGGTAGTGCGGTTGGGCCAGCGCCGCCACGATGGCCAGGGTGAACAGGACGATCGGCACCCAGATGGGCAGTGCCCGTCGGCAGGCGGGGACCAGCGCCAGGCCGGCGATGGCCAGCGCGCCGACCACCCACAGCCACAGGTTGGCGAGCGCGCCGAGCGGCTTCATCCACGCCCCCGCCCAGGTCGCGGACTGGTAGTTGCGGGCCGCCTCCACGACGCGGCCCTCGTCGCTCCAGGTCTCCCAGACCTTGGCCACGGTGAGCTTGACCTCCTGCACGGGGTGCGAAGCGGCCCAGGCGAGGGCGTCGGAGACGCGGTCGCCGTACCAAGCGACCTCGTCGGGAGGGGTCTCGCTGATCCCCGGCGGGACCTCCTGGCCGTTCGCCACGTACCCCGCCGGGTCGTCGTAGGGGGAGCCTCGGAAGCACTCGATCTGGAGCTCGCGGTTGGCGAGGCTCTTGGTCCAGTTGGCCGAGATGTCGTCGTTGTGTCCGAAGCAGAGGGCCGAGGCGTTGCTCGTCGACCCCGGGCTCCAGATCCCGACCTGCACCCCGTTGCGGACCGTCCAGGGCACGAGCAGCACCGCGGCGCCGGCGACGACGAGCCCGGTGGCCCGTGCGCTCTGTCGCCAGGAGGCTCGCCATGAGCCACGGCGGACCCGCAGGGCGAGCACGGGTGCCGCCAGCCCGATGATCCCGGGTGCCCGGAACAGCACGCCGAGGCCCACGAGCAGACCGACGAGGACCCAGTTCCGCCCCGGCACGTCACGGGTGGAGGAGCCGGCCAGGACGTAGGCCCCGAGCAGCACCGGGGTGAACGCGGTCTCGGTGTGGGCCGTCGACGTGTAGTAGATGAGGCTGGGGCAGAGCGCGACGAGCCATGCCGCCGTCACCTTCGCCCGGGCGCCGATCCACCGCTCGGCCAGCAGCGCGGTGAACCAGATCGTGAGCAGGCTGGCGCCGACGTTCACCAGGGACGCGGCGAAGGCCGGGCTGAGGAGCCCGGTGCGCTCGGCGAACCCGACGAACGGGGCCAGCACGAACGGGTAGCCCGGGGACCAGTACGCGCTCGGCCCGCTGACCCCTCCGAACGTCGGCGACCGCCCTTCGGACAGCTCGGACGCGATGCGGAGGTATTCGGACGGATCGGTCGGGAACACGGGGGCGCGGGTGGCCAGGATCACCCAGGCGAGCCGGAGGAGGCCTCCCACCACCACGGCGGCGAGGACGGCGTGGCGCGCGTCGAGGCCCGGGCGCCGGGCAGGGGGTCGCTCGGCGGGATCGCGGTCATCGGCCTCGGTCCCGGGCGTGACCTCGACGACGGGCTCGGCCGCCATCAGCGGCACCGCTCCCCAGAGGCGCGCGGAAGGGCCGAGAGGCCGACGGCGGTCGTCACGATGGGTTCCGCGTGCCCTTCCTCGTCGTGGTGGGACCAGTCCCAAGGTCGGCGGCGAGCATAGTGGTCACCCCTGCTCGCCGGGCCGCGGGACGGCGACGCCGACCGCAGCGCCAAGTAGCATCGGCTCCCGTGGCGAAGCTGAAGGCGGACGAGATCATCGAGCGGCTCGAGTCCTTCGGGATGGTCCACCGCTCGGTCCGCTGCACCACCGAGGGCGACTACCTGCCCACCGACGTGGACTGGAACAACAAGGACGTCCCCCACCTGAACGAGGTGCACAGCCTCGTCAACGACATCACCTGCGTCGTCGAGCGCGACCTCGAGGCCTCGATCAGCCTGCAGAAGGTGGTCGGCATCGCCAATCCGCTCATCCTCGTGCACTACGACACCGCCCCGCGCCGCCAGACCCACTTCGTCACCCTGTGGGCCTGGACGCTCGTGACCCACCACGAATTCGAGCAGATCGGCCCCAACCGGACCCGGGCGACCACCACGTACACCGTCTGCTCGTCACGGCTCTGGATGGTCTTCTTCCCGGTCATCCGTGCGCTGATCCGGCGCAACTGGCGTCAGCTCATGTCCGAGGACGTCCCGCTGCGCGAGCGCAGGGGCCGCCTCCGCAGCTGGGGGTACACGTTCCGCGGCGACGACGAGCCCATGCGCGACATCCGGGCCTCGCTCCCGATCCAGGCCAACAACGTCCTGTTGCCCGATCCGCCCCTTCCGCGCCCCGTGCTCGCCCCCGTGCCGATCTCGCGCCTCCGCGACGACGAGTGGACCTACCTCGGGCGCGACGACCACCTGGGGCTCAAGGTGCGCCGGAGCGGGCACCGCCTCCTCGTCCACCTCCGGTCCTGCCCGCACGAGGGGGCGTTGCTGGACCGCGTCGAGATGGAGGGCGGCTGCCAGGTCTGCCCGTGGCACGCGCGAGAGCTCGCCCCGGTCGCGATCCTCGACCTCGACGACGAGTCCGCGGAGGCCGACACCGACTGGCACCACCTGCGCATCGAGGACGGCGCCCTGCACGTCGAGGTCACCGAGACCGGCGTGCCGGGCGAGCCGACGGTGCGGGTCCGCCGCCACCGGGCGGCGCCCCCGACCGCTCGCTGACCGGCGCGGTCAGCCGACCGAGCCCTCCATCTGGAGCTCGATCAGGCGGGACCACTCGACGGCGTACTCCATCGGCAGCGTGCGCGTCACCGGTTCGATGAACCCGTTGACCACCATGCCCATGGCCTGCTCCTCGGAGAGGCCCCGGCTCATCAGGTAGAAGAGCTGCTCGTCGGCCACCTTGGACACCGTGGCCTCGTGGCCGATGCGGGCGTCACGGGCACCCACCTCCATGTAGGGGAAGGTGTCCGACACACTGTCCTCGTCGAGGATCAGTGCGTCGCACTGCACGTGGCTCACGCAGCCCGGCGCGTCGTCCTCGACCCGGACGAGGCCGCGGTAGCTGGTGCGACCGCCGTCCTTGGAGATGGACTTCGAGACGATCTTCGAGGTGGTCTCCGGCGCGGCGTGGACCATCTTGGCGCCGGCGTCCTGGTGCTGGCCGGCGCCGGCGTACGCCACCGAGAGCACCTCGCCCGAGGCCTTGGGCCCCACCATGTACACCGCGGGGTACTTCATCGTGAGGCGGGAGCCGATGTTGCCGTCGATCCACTCCATGTGGCCCTCGGCCTCGACCCGCGCCCGCTTCGTGACGAGGTTGAACACGTTGTTCGACCAGTTCTGGATGGTGGTGTAGGTCACCCGGGCGGAGGGCTTCACCACGATCTCGACCACGGCCGAGTGCAGCGAGTCCGTGGTGTACACGGGCGCCGAGCAACCCTCGATGTAGTGCACCTGCGAGCCCTCGTCGGCGATGATCAGCGTGCGCTCGAACTGGCCCATGTTCTCGGCGTTGATGCGGAAGTACGCCTGCAGGGGCATCTCGACGTTCACCCCCGGCGGGACGTAGATGAAGCTGCCGCCGCTCCACACCGAGGTGTTGAGGGCCGCGAACTTGTTGTCGTTCTTGGGGATCACCGTGCCGAAGTAGGCGCGCACGATCTCGGGGTGCTCGCGCAGCGCCGTGTCCATGTCGGTGAAGATGACGCCCTGCGCCTCGAGGTCCTCACGGTTCTTGTGGTACACGACCTCGGACTCGTACTGCGCGGTGACGCCGGCGAGGTACTTGCGCTCGGCCTCCGGGATGCCCAGCTTCTCGTAGGTGTTCTTCACCGAGTCGGGCAGCTCGTCCCAGGCGTCGACCTGCTTGTCGGTCGGCTTGATGTAGTAGTAGATGTCGTCGAAGTAGATCTCGGACATGTCGCCGCCCCAGTTGGGCATCGGCCGGCGCTCGAAGTGGTCGAAGGACTTGAGGCGGATCTCGCGCATCCAGTCCGGTTCGCCCTTCATCCAGGACATCTCCTGGATGATGTCCTTGGAGAGGCCGCGCTTGGGCTTGAAGACGTAGTCCTCTTCGTCGCTCCAGCCCAACTTGTAGCGCCCGAGATCGAGGTCGAGCTCACTGGTGGCCATCGAATGCCGCTCCCTGCGTCGTACGGTCGGCGAATTACTCCTACGCCGATAGTAACAAACCCCTTGGCCCGCGCCTCCTTCAGCCACCCATCGACCTGCCGATAGTGCGAGGAGGGCGCGGCCGCGCCCCTGGGCCCAGTGCGATCGAGGCGATGAGCACACCGACGACGACCGATGTGGAGGCTGGTCCCTCCGGGGACGCCTCGACCCCCGGCTTCGAGGACGCGCCCGTCGGCCTCGTCCTGGCCGACCCCGCCGGACGCGTCGTCTCCGCCAACCAGACGTGGCGCCGGATCACCGGCTTCCCGGGGGTCCTGCCCATCGAGGAGCACGAGGCCTGGGCCCTCATCCACCCCGACGACCGCGGGGCGGTGCAAGAGGCGTGGGAGGTCGCCAGTGCGGCCTCCCAGGCGCTCGAGGTGCGGGCCCGGATCGTCACCCGTGACGGTGACGTGCGCTGGGTCGACACCCGGGCCACGCCCGTGCTCGACCGCGCCGGCCGCCTCCGCGGCTTCGCCGGGTCGGTGCTCGACCTGACCCACGTGTTGGACCAGCAGGGCCGGCTGCCGTCGGCCGACGGCCTGCCCGCCGCGGCTGCCGATGCGCTTCCGCAAGGGGTGATGATCTACGAGCCCGACGGCGCCATCGCCGCCTGCAACACCGCGGCCCACGAGCTCCTGGGCATCAGCCGGGAGGACCTGCTCGCGCTGCGGGTCCCGTGGGCCACCTGGGACCCCGTCGACGGTGACGGCAACCCGCTCAACCCCGCCGAGCTGCCCGCCGGACGGGCCCTGCGGGGCGAGCCCGTCGCCCACGGGGTCGTGGGTTTCACCCCGCCGGGCCGCTCTCGGGTCTGGGTCGACGTCACGGCCCGGCGACTCGACGACGAGTCCGCGGACCTCCCAGCGGGCACCGTCGTGACGTCGTTCTCCGACGTCACCGTGCGCCGGCGCACCGAGGAGGACCTGCGCGACAGCGAGGCCCACCTCCGCTCCCTGTCCGAGTCGGTGCCCGTCGGCGTCTTCCGCTGCAACCTCGACGGCCGACTCACCTACGTGAACCCGCGCTGGACGGAGATGACGGGCATCGCCGGCACGGACATCTTCCGGCTCCATGCGTTCGAGCTGATCCATCCCGACGACCGCGAGGCCACCCTCGCGGACTGGGACGCGACCTTGCCCCAGGGGCTGCGCTACGACGGGCAGTTCCGCATCGTCGGCGCCGACGGGGCACCCCGGTGGGTGCAGTGCCGACTCAGCGTGGTGCGGGACAAGTTCGGCACCCCCACCGGCACCATCGGGTCCTTCGAGGACGTGAGCGCCCTCGTCACCGCCCGTGAGCAGAACGCCCGCCTCGCCACGATCGTGGAGTCGACCAGCGACCTCGTCCTGATGTTCGACGAGGACACGGGCACGGTGCTCTACGTCAACGGCGCCGCACGTGAGCTCCTCGGCCTCGATGACGCCGACCTCGAGGACCTCGAGCTGCGCGACCTCCTCGACGAGGAGTCCGACGGCATCTACGTCGAGGACGTGCGGCCGGTGCTGCTCCGCGGCGCGACGTGGAGCGGCGAGCTCGTGATGCGCACGACGGCCGGTGAGGACCGCCACGTGTGGCAGACCGTCGCCGGCGAGTTCGACGGCAACGGGGTACTGGTCCGGGTCGCCGCCATGGGCCGGGACGTGACGGACCGCCGCCTGGCCGAGAGCGAGCTGGCCCACCAGGCCACCCACGACCCCCTCACCGGCCTGCCGAACCGCTCGCTGCTGCTCAACCACCTCGAACTGGCCATCGCCCGCTCCCAGCGCGACGCGACCCTCGTCGGCCTCTTGTTCCTCGACCTCGACCGGTTCAAGTCGGTCAACGACAACCGGGGTCACGACGTCGGCGACGAGTTGCTCCGCCAGGTCTCGCAGCGCATCTCGGGCGTCCTGCGCCCCGCCGACACCGTCGCCCGCCTCGGCGGCGACGAGTTCGTCGTGCTCTTCGACGAGGTGGAGAACGCCGACGACGCCCTCGCCGCCGCCCGCCGGGTCTGCGAGGCCATCGAGGACCAACCCTTCCGGATCGCCAGCCTCGAGCTGGTGATGACGACCAGTGCCGGCCTGGCCGTTTCGACGCCAGGGGACGACCCCGAGACCCTCATCCGCAACGCCGACGAGGCCATGTACCGGGCCAAGGAGAAGGGCCGGGCCTGCCTCGAGCTCTACGACGAGGCCATGCGCCTGCGCACGAGCAACCGGCGCATGCTGGCCGAGCAGCTCAGCGCCGCCATCGCCGGTGGCCACATCGAGGTCCACTACCAGCCCCAGGTCAACCTCCGGACCGGCGAGGTCGTCAGCGTCGAGGCCCTCGCCCGTTGGAACCACCCCACCCGAGGGCAGCTCGACCCCGAGGAGTTCATCCAGCTCGCCGAGGACACCGGCCTCATCGTCGGTCTCGGGCTCAGCGTGCTCCACCGGGCCTGCGCCGATGCGGCCCACTGGCACCGTCAGCTCGGCGCCCAGGCCCCCCGGGTGGCCGTGAACCTGTCGCTCCGCCAGCTTGCGCAGTCCAACCTGCCCGAGCTGCTCACGGAGATGATCGGCCAGCTCGGCGTGGCCCCCGACCGTCTCTGCCTCGAGGTCCCGGAGTCCGTGCTCGTCGGCGACGTGGACACCGCCATCGCCTCGCTGGAGGCACTCAGCCGTGTCGGAGTGGCCCTCGCCATCGACAACTTCGGCAAGGGCTCGGCCTCCCTGCTCAACCTGCAGCGGCTGCCCGTGGACACGTTGAAGGTGGACCGCTCCTTCGTCGACGGCCTGGGCCCGGACCCCGAGGACTCGGCCATCGCCGCCGCGATCATCAGCCTGGCCCACAACCTCAACCTCGAGGTGATCGCCGAGGGCGTCGAGCGGGTGGAGCAGCTCGCCGAGCTGCGGGCCCTCGGGTGCGACGGCGGCCAGGGCTACCTGTTCGCCAAGCCCATGCCCGCCGACGCCGTCCGCCCCTACTTCGGCCACGTCTACGCGGTTTGAATCAGGTCGGGGCGGTCGCTCCCGACCAGGTGTCGAACAGCGCCCGGTACCGGCCTTCCTGGGCCACCAGGTCGGCATGGCTTCCGAGCTCGGCGAGCCCGCCGGCGTCGACCACGCCGACCCGGTCGGCCCGCTCGGCGGTGGACAGGCGGTGGGCGATGACGATCACCGTGCGACCCGCCATCAGCCGGTCCATGGCCTGCTCGACCAGCGCCTCGGTGCCCGGGTCGAGGCTGGAGGTGGCCTCGTCGAGGACCAGGACCGCCGGATCGGCCAGCGCCGCCCGAGCGAGGGACACGAGCTGCTTCTCCCCCGCCGAGAGCCGCGAGCCCCGCTCGCGGACCTCGGTCTCGAGCCCCTCGGGCAGCGAGGCGAACCGATCGAGCACCCCGATGGTCTCGAGGGCGGCCTCGACGTCGGTATCGGACGCACCCCGGCGGCCGATGCGGACGTTGTCGCGGATCGACCCGGCGAACAGGAACCCCTCCTGCGGCACCACCACGATGCGGGACCGCAGGGACCGCAGGGTCGCGTCGCGCAGGTCGACCCCGCCGAACGTGACCCGACCCTCGACGGGGTCGTAGAGCCGCGAGCACAACTTCGCCAGCGTGGACTTCCCGGCGCCCGTCGGGCCGACGAGCGCGAGGCGCTCCCCTGCCGGGATGGTGAGGTCCACCGCACGCAGGACGGGCGGGCCGTCGCCGTAGGCGAACGAGACGTGATCGACCACCAGGTCCCCGCGGGCGCCGAGATCCACCGCGCCGGGCCGCTCGCTGACCTCCACCGGCTCGTCCAGCACCTGGAAGACCTTCTGGAGGCCGGCGCCGGCCGACTGCACGGTGTTGAACAGCTGGCTCAGCTGCTGGACCGGCTCGAACAGGTTCGACAGGGTGAGCACGAAGAACGTGACGGTGCCGATGGTGACGGTGCCCTGGCTCACCAACCAGCCACCCACGCCCACCACCGCAGCCGTGGTGCCGATGCCGGCGAACTCGATCACCGGCAGGTACCAGGCCTGCACCTTCACCGACTGCATGTGGGCGTCGTAGAGCACCCGGTTGCGCTCGGCGAAGCGTCGGGTCTCGGTGCGCTCGCGGCCGAAGGCCTGGATGACCCGGACCCCGGCGATGGACTCCTGGAGGTTCGAGAGGGTGCCGCCGATCTGGTCGCGCACCAGGAGGTACGCCTGGTTGGAGTCGCGCTGGAACTTGATGCTGGCCAGCACGACGAACGGCAGCGCCACGAGGCACACGAGGGCGAGCTGCCAGGAGACGACGACGAGCACGACGATCGAGAGCACCAGCAACAAGATGTTGCTGACGAACTGGAGCAGACCCATCTGGACCAGCTCGGCCATCGAGTCGATGTCGGAGGTCATCCGGGAGACGACCACCCCGGCCTTCTCGCGGTCGTAGAACGGCATCGAGAGCCGCTGGAGCTTGTCGAACACCCGGAGGCGCAGGTCGCGGAGGAACGACTCGCCGACCTGGCTCACCACCCGGACCTGGCCGCGGTAGACGACGTAGGCCACGACGGCCACGAGGACGTAGGCGACCACCGCGGCGTTGAGGGCGGCGGCGTCGCCCGGGGTGATGCCCTGGTCGATCCCGTACCGCACGAGCAGCGGTCCGGCGAGGGTCGTGAGGGTCCACACGACCAGCAACCCGCACGCGCCGATCACCTGCCGGCGGTAGGGCCCGAGCATGCGGGCGGCACGGCGCAGCACCCGTTTGGCGGCCTCGGCGTCGAGGCGGTCGGCCTCGTCGACACCGACCTCGTGCATCATCGGCCGTTCTCCTGGCTCGCCACGACCGCGCCAGGGTCCCGGGGAGCGGCACTGACCCCGGCCGCGTGGTCCCCGTGGCCGTCGTCGTCCCCCTCGCCCGGACCGCCCTCCTCGCCGGCGGCGAGGATCTCCCGGTAGCGCTCGCTCTCCGCGAGGAGCCGCTCGTGGGTGCCGTCGGCGACCACCTTCCCGCCGGCCAGCACGACCACCCGGTCGGCCAGGGCGATGGTGGCGGGCCGGTGGGCGATCACCACGGTGGTGCGCCCCCGCATCACCACCTGCATGGCGTCGCGGATCTCGTGCTCCTTGGTGGGATCCACCGACGACGTCGCGTCGTCGAGGATGAGCACCCGTGGGTCGGCGAGGATGGCCCGGGCGATGGCGATGCGCTGGCGCTGGCCACCCGAGAGCGAGAAGCCCCGCTCTCCGATCTCCGTGGCGTATCCCTCGGGTAGTCGCTCGATGAACTCGTGGGCGCCGGCGAGGCGGGCCGCCCGCTCGATGTCGGCCACCGAGGCCTCGGGATCGGCGAAGGCGATGTTGCCCGCCACGCTGTCGCTGAACAGGAACGTGTCCTCGAACACGATGCCCACGGCCCGGCGCAGGGAACGCAGGGCGAGGGTGGTCACCTCGACCCCGTCGATGAGGATGCGGCCCGCGTCGGCGTCGTAGAAGCGGGGCAGCAGACGCGCGATGGTCGTCTTGCCCGATCCCGTGGCGCCCACGACGGCGACGGACTCCCCCGCCGGGACGACCAGGTCCAGGCCGTCGAGCACCGGGCGCCCGCCGGGGGCGTAGGCGAAGCGCACGCCCTCGAAGCGGACCTCCCCGACGGGCACCCCGTCGCGGCGGTCGGGCAGGCCGGCCCCCGAGGGGTGGTCGACGATGACCGGGGTGGTGTCGAGGATCTCGTGCACCCGCTCGGCCGAGGCCACCGAGCGCTGCCACTGCGCCACGATCATGCCGAGCATGCGCAGCGGCCAGATCAGCAGCACCACGTAGACGTTGAAGGCGACGAGGTCGCCCAGGCTCAGCTGGTCGGTGAGCACGAGGTGGCCGCCGTAGCCGAGCACGGCGATGAGGCCGAGGTTGGGCAGGAGGTCGAGCGCGGGCAGGTAGGTGGCCCGGATGCGGGCGGCGGCCATCGACTCCTCGAACACGTCGTCGGCCTCGGTGCGGAGGCGCTCGGCCAGGACGGGCTCGGCGCCGAAGCCCTTCACCACCCGCACCCCCGACACCGTCTCCTCGACCACGCTGGCGAGCTGGGCGGACTCCCGCTGGATGCCCATGACCGGACCCTGGAGGCGGGTGGAGAAGCGCTTGGCCAGCACGTTCACGAAGGGCAGGCCCGCGAGGGCCAGCACCGCGAGCACCGGGTTGATGGTGACCAGGATCACCGTCACGGCGACGACCGTCAGCAGGTTGGACATGGTGAGCGGGATGAGCACGACGAGCTGCTGGATCTGTTGCAGGTCGGTGTTGGCACGGCTCATCAGCTCGCCCGTCTGCGACTCGTCGTGGAACGAGAAGTGGAGGCGCTGGAGATGGGCGAAGAGGCGGTCCCGGAGGTCGGTCTCGGCCCAGCGGCTCTCGCGGAACGCCAGATAGCGCCGCATCCCCGTGAAGGCGGCGGCCACGAGGCCGAGCCCGAAGATCACCGCGGTCCAGAAGACGAGGGCGGACTGGTCGTAGGGATCGATGCCCTCGTCGATGGCCTGCGCCACCACGAGGGGCACGCTCACCTTCGCGAGCGTCCAGGCCAGGCCCACGGCGACACCGGCGGCCACGCCCTTCCACTGGCAGCGCACCAGGGCGAGGATCAGGCCCGCACCCGGCGACGTCCCGGCCACGGGCTAGGGCCGAGACCCGACGACGCGCCGCGAGGTCGGGCGTTCGTCGCAGGGGCCGGCTGTCACCGCGCCAGGCTACGGCGCGGCGCTCACCGCGACAGCAGACGTTGTTCGTCCCGGTAGCGCCGGGCCCGCTCGACGTAGAGCGCGACCGCCTCGTCGAAGTTCCCCGGAGGGACCGAGTCGAGGCGCATCTTGGCGGGCACCCCGAGGGCCATGGCGAAGGCCGGCACCTCGACGTCGGCCGACACGACCGCGTTGGCGCCGACGAGGCCACCGCTGCGCACGACGGCGCGGTGCAGCACCACCGATCCCGACCCGACGAGACAGCGATCCTCGATGGTGCAGCCCTCGAGGTGGGCGTTGTGGCCGACGACGCAGTCCGCCCCGATCACGGTGTCGTGCTGCGCGGTGGCGTGCACGATGGTGCCGTCCTGCACCGAAGTGCGGGCGCCCACCACGATCCACCCGTCATCGCCCCGCAGGACCGCGGTGGGCCAGATGGACGCGTCGGCCCCCAGGCGGACCTTGCCGATGACGACGGCGTCCGGGTGGACGTAGGCATCGGGGTGGATCTCGGGCTCGTCGGCTCCGAGCGCGTAGACGGGCACCGGCGGATCAGGGGGTGAAGCGCCCGTAGCCGCCCCGGTAGAAGATGAGGGGCAACCCCTCGTTGGCGGCATCGAGCTCGAGCACCCGGCCGATGACCACGAAGTGGTCGCCCTCGTCGTGGACCCGCTCGATGGTGCAGTCGATGAAGCCGAGGACGTCAGCGAGGACCGGCGAGCCCGACGCCCCGGGGCGGTACCCGACCCCGGCGAACTTGTCCTCGCTCTTGCTGGCCATCACCCGACAGACGTCTTCTTGCTCGGACGACAAGATGTTGGCGCAGAACCCGCCGGACGCCTCGATCAGCGGCCAGCTCGACGACGACTTCTGGGGGCAGAACAGGACCAGCGGCGGGTCGAGGGAGACCGAGGAGAACGACCCGATGGCCATGCCCACGGGTGCGCCCTCGTGCATGCCCGTGATCACCGTGACCCCCGTGGGGAAGTGGCCCAGGACGTTGCGGTAGTGGGCACCGTCGATGCCCCCGGTGTCCGAGCTGGTGGGGTTGGTCACGCTGGCTCCTCTCAGATGGTCGGCGCCCGACCTTAGTGAGGAATGAGGGTCGGCCCTCAGCGACGAGCGGTGACCGGTGATCCCAGCGAGACGGTGAGGCCTTCCTGGGCGCAGATCACCTCGTCCAGACGGGCGGCGTCGTCGAGCCCGCGGGCGTACGCGGTGAGCTCGTCGAGGGCACCGTCGTGGTGGGCGGGATCGTGGTGGAACAGCACCAGGCGCCGGGCCCCGGCCTCGGCGGCGACGTGGACGGCGTAGTCGATGGTGCAGTGGCCCCAGTGGGCCTTCTCGGTGAACTCCTCGCGGGTGAACTGCGAGTCGTGGATGAGCAGGTCCACGCCCTCGCACAGCTCGAGCACCGAGTCGGCGACCGCGAAGCTGCCGTCGAGGGGCTGCTGGTGGTCGCTGACGTACGCCACACTCGCGCCCTCCCACTCGATGCGATAGCCGTTGGTGAGGCCCACGTGGGGCACCTGACGGGCGCGCACCTTGGCGTCGCCGACCGCGAAGTCCTCGTCGACCACGTCGTGGAAGGTGACGCCCCCCGCCAGGTCGGCGATGCCGACCGGGAAGTACGGCGGGCGCATGAACGTGTCGAACGCCGCCTCGAGGGCGAGGCCGGGCTGCGAGGGCCCGTAGATGTCCAGGTGGGCATCCGCCCGATGCAGGGGCGTGAAGAACGGCAACCCCTGGACGTGGTCCCAATGGAGGTGGGTGACGAGGGCCGCGGCCCGGAAGGGCGCGTCACGCTCGAAGGTCTCGCCCCAGAAGCGCAGACCGGTGCCCAGGTCGAGGACGATGGGGTCGCCGCCGGGCGTCTCGACCACGACGCAGGCGGTGTTGCCGCCGTAGCGCTGGTTCGCAGCGCACGGGCACGGCGTCGAGCCGCGGACTCCGAAGAACGTGACGTTGAGCAGCGCTTCCCCCCTTCCTCGGACGGAGAGCCTAACGAAGCCGACCACCCGTCGGGGCGCAGGGCGCGTGCCAAGCTCGCGACGTGGACCATCACACCGTCACCGTCCGCGGCACCGAGTTGGCCTTCCTCGAGGCCGGCGAGGGACCACTCGCCCTCTGCCTGCACGGCTTCCCCGACACCGCGCACACCTGGCGCCACCTCCTCCCCCGCTTGGCCGAGGCCGGCTTCCGGGCCGTGGCGCCGTTCAACCGCGGGTACGCACCGTCGGCGGTCCCGACCGACGGCTTCTTCCAGTCCGGGGCGCTCGCGGCCGACGCCAACGCACTGCACGACGCGTTGGGCGCTGACGGCGACGCCGTGGTCATCGGGCACGACTGGGGTGCCCTCGCCACCTACGGCGCCGCAGGAGCCGCGCCGGACCGCTGGCGACGAGCCGTCGCCCTCGCCGTCCCCCCGACCGTCGCCATGGGCACGGCGATGTTCACCTACGCCCAGCTCCGGCGGTCCTGGTACATGTTCTGCTTCCAGCACGGCCTGGCCGATCTGCTCGTGGCCCAGGACGACCTCGCCTTCTTGGACCACCTGTGGTCCGACTGGTCACCCGGCTACGACGCCAGCGAGGACCTCCTGCACGTGAAGGCCGCCCTCCGTGAGCCGGCCAACCTCGCCGCGGCCCTCGGCACGTACCGGGCCACCCTGGGCGACGGCCCTCAGTCACCTGACCTGGCCGGCGAGCAGACCGCCTGCGGCGCCGTCCCCCCGCAGCCCACCCTGTACCTGCACGGATCCACGGACGGTTGCATGGGCGTCGAGGTCGCCAGGGCGGCCGCCCCGGCCTTCGACCTCGACGGCTACCGCCACGAGGTGATCGAGGGCGTCGGCCACTTCCTGCACCTGGAGGCACCCGACGAGGTGAACGGCCGCATCCTGGCCTTCCTGACGAGCTGACCAGGCGGGTTGGCAGGCCAGGGCGGGCCGGGCGCGGCGGCGCCCCGCCCCTTTGAGGGGACGGGGCGCCGTGACGTCGTGTGGCCCGCTCGGGCGCCGTCAGCCGACCGTGGTCGTGGTCGCCCCCGCCACCGTGGTCGTGGTGGACCCGCCCGCCACCGTCGTGGTGGTCGAGTCGCCGGCCGTGGTCGTGGTGGTGTCGCCGTCGGCGGCCGCATCAGGGGCCCCGCCCTCGGCGCCCACGAAGGCATCCTCGGGGATCCGGTCCTCGACGGGCAGGAACGCGTCGGGCACCTGGTCCTCGTCCTGGAAGCCCCGGAGCACCGACATGTGCCGGGCCTCGACGCCGCCGATGCCCATGATGGCCTGGCGCAGCGTCGAGGTGGAGAGCTGCCCCGCCGCCCAGGCGTAGGTCTCGGCCGCCGCGGTCTCGAGGGTGAGGGCCAGCTGGATGACGCTGTCCTGATCGGTGAGGTCGGCGACCGCGGGGTCGATCACCGACTCCTGGAGGAAGCTGTTGGCCTCGGTGAACTCGGTGCCGCCCAGCTCGGTGGTGGTCGCCTTCAGGGCCCGGGCGTGGTCGTCGTGCTGGTCACGGAAGAGCACCGCAGCCTGCTCGACCTCGGGCGAGATGACGAGACCCGAGTCGATGGCGGCCTGATAGGTGTTGACCGCCAGGATCTCGAGCGATGTCGCCGTGCGCAGCAGGTCGAGGTCGAAGTCGGTCTCGGCCGGGTCGGCGGTGGTCGTGGTGGAGGCGACCGCGCCGCTCTCGGCCACGCTCGGCTCGCTGTCGCTGCCACAGGCGGCGAGGACCGCAGCGCCCAGGACGGTGGCGCCGCCGATCTTCAGGAAGCCTCGGCGTGACGGCACGCCGAGGAGCTGGGCCTTGGCCGACGCCGGCAGCTCGCCGTCGGTGCCGAAGATGCGCAGGAGCGCCTCTCGCCAGGGCGCCATGGCGGCGTCGTGCTCGACGCGGGACGCCCGGAGCTGGCGCCGGACCTCGTCTCGGGAGTGGTTCATCGGTCGCGTTCCTCTCGTCTCGGGCGGCTAGCTGTTGACCGGGTACTCGGTCGGGCTCAGCGCGCCCTCCTGACCCTGGAAGGTGGGGACGTACTCCTCGAGCTCCTGGCCGAGGGCCTGGCCGAGCACGACCGCGTGCTGGGACTCGATGGGCAGGATGGTGGCGACGGCGAGGGCCGCGTCACGGTCTTGGAGGATGCCCAGGCTGTAGAAGTAGGTCGCTGCCGCCCCGTTCTCGAGGTCCTGCGCGATCTGGAGGAGCGCGTCCTGATCGGTGGCCTCGGCGATCAGCGGCGCGAACACGTCGAGGACAGCCTGGTTGGCCTCGCCCGTGGCGTCCTGGCTGGCCACCCCGGCGAAGGCCGCCGCGTGCTCGTCGTGGTGCTCGCGGAAGATCTCGGCCACGTTCACCACGCCCCCGTCGAGGAGGCCCGTCTCGATGACCGCGGTGTAGGCCTCGACCGCGGCGAGCTCGACACTCTCGGCGAAGGCGGCGAGATCACCGTCGGAGAGGGTCTCCTGGGCCCATGCCGCCGGCATCAGCCGCGACATCGGCACGAGGGTGGACCCGATGGTCAGCGCCGCCCCACCCAGGCCGGCGTTGCGCAGGAACCGCCGACGGCTGCTGGCCAGGGTCCGGCTCGTCTCACCGAAGTGCACCTCGCGCAGGTCCTCGTGGATCGTGGCCATGGCCTCGTGGTGCTGGTCGTCGACGTCGGCGGCCAGTTGCCGCAACGCCCGCGTGGTGATCTCCACTGACGGCTCCTTGTTCGGTGGATCGGTGGTCGTTCCGCACCGATCTTGTCGTTCCGCGACCCCTCGACGCCAACGGGCCGCCGACGGGCGTGGTGCCCACCGGCGGCCCGACTGGTCGACCGGTCAGTCCGAGACGCTGACGGTACCCGTCATCTGCGGGTGGATGTTGCAGTGGTAGGCGAACTCGCCGGCCTCGTCGAAGGTCTGCTCGAAGGTGGCACCGCCGTCGAGGTTGCCCGAGTCGAACGAGTCGTCGTCGGCGGTGACGGTGTGCGCGAAGCCGTCCTCGTTGGTCCAGGTGACCGAGTCACCGACCGTGATGGAGATGGGGTCGGGGATGAAGGAGAAGTCCGAGATCACGGGCGCGGTGGCCTCGGCCGGCGTGTCCGACGCATCGGCGGCGGTGGTGTCGGTGGTGTCACCGCTGTCGCCGTAATCGGTGCCGCTGTCGGCCGCCGAGGTGGCGGTGGTGTCACCCGAGCTGGACTCGTCGCTGTCGCCGTCGCTGCCGCACGCGGCTGCGCCGAACACGAGCAGGCCTGCGAACGCCAGCGCGGAGAGGCGCGCTGCGGTGGATCGGTGCTCCATCTTTGTTTCCCCCGTTGTTGGTGTGGGACGTGCCGGTCGCCCACGATCATGCCCCTTCACGAGGTCGTCGTGCCGCCACCTTCACCGACGCGGAGGTCCCCGCTCACCAGCGGCGCCGACGTGGGCTGGTCCGCGCCCCCCTGCGCCTCGCTGGTGATGGCCAGGGCCGTCATCGGGTCCTCGACCTGGAAGGCCACGATGCCGGGGGCCGGCCCGAGGACGCCGAGGGACACGGCTTGCCGCTCGTCGAGGCCCCAGAGCTGATAGGTCGAGCCGGCGCCGGCATCGGGCAGGTTGCCCCCGAGGAGGTAGCCCGTGCCCTCTTCGGTGACCACGGCCCGCATGACGAGCTGGCCGTCGTCCGACGCGAGCCGCACGACCGTCGAGGTCGGGTCGGCGAGCGCGTCCCCGGCCGAACGCTGGTCCCGACCGGCCGCCACCTGAGCAGCCAGATCGTCGACCCGCTGCTGTTGATGGCGGAACGACAGCACACCGACGGCACCGACCAGCAGCACGCACGCCGCGGCGACCGCGGCGACGAAGGTGGCGGCGCCGGGCCGAGAGCGTCCGGTCCGGCCGCCGGCGGGGAACGCGGTCACCGCGGCGCCCGCGTCGGAGGCCTCGTCCGGTGGTGATGGTGCCCGTGGCGATGGTGACGACGACGTCGCGTCGAGGGAACTGGACGGGGCGGTCGACGCCCAGGGCGCGGGTCGCGCCGTCGACTGCTCGGGCTCGTCGAGGGAGGCGGCGATGCGGTCCCAGAGGCCGGCCGGGGCCGTCGCGCCGGCGTTGCCCAGCAGCGCCGCCACGGAACGGTGCTGCTCGACCTCGGCGCGGCACTGCGGGCACCCCGCCAGGTGCTCCTCGACGGCGACGGCCTCGTCGGCGTCGACCGCATCGAGGGCGTAGGCGCCCAGGAGCTCCCGGAGCTCGTCGTGGTTGGGTTGTCCGATCACGTCACCGCTCCGATCCCGAGCGCATCGAGTGAGCCCCGCAGGCGGCCCAGACCGCTGCGGATGCGGCTCTTGACCGTGCCCTCCGGTTCCCCCAGGATGCCCGCCACCTCCCGATAGGTGTAACCGCCGAAGTAGGCGAGGACGATGGCGGACCGCTGTTCCTCGGGCAGGTCGCGCAGTGCCCCGCTGATCCTCTCGGAGACCTCGAGGTCCCAGACCTCGCGCTCGAGGTCGTACCCGGCATCCACCGCGCGGCGAGCGTCGCGCTCCTCGCGACGACGGCGCGACTCCTCGGAGCGGATGACGTCGACCGACCGCCCGTGGGACTGGGCGAGCAGGAACGAGCGCAGGGACCCCCGGTCGGGGTCGAAGCGGTCGGGCTGGTTCCACAACCGCAGGAAGATCTCCTGGACGACCTCTTCCGCAGCGGCGTCGTCACCCAGCAGGCGGCGAGCGAGGCCGTGGACGGCGCCGCCGTGGCGCCGGTACGCCTCCGCGAGCGCCGCCTGCTCATAGCGGGCGATGGCGAACACGAGCGCCGCATCACCCATGTCCGCGAAGTCAACCGGTGCCATCGGCTGCTCTTCGGAGCCACCCGTCCCGCCGGATTGCCCCATTCGAACATTTCTTCCCCGTCAGGGCCCCAGCGAGAACCGGCGGCCCTCGACGACCACCATCCCCTCGGCCACCAGCCCGGCGGCGACGCGCTCGGCGCGGGCCTCGTCTCCGGGCCACCCCATGACCGCGGCGAGGTCGGCCGCGGCGACGGGGCCCTGCCGGAGGGCCTCGACGAGACGGCCCCGCCCCTGGCGGTCCGAGCCCTCGAAGCGCGACTGGCCGCCGCTCACCCCCGCGGAGCCGACCGCCGGGTCGGGCTCGGGCCGCCCGGCTTCCGCCCAGGCGCACCCGGCGGCCACCGGGCAGTCCGGACAGCTCGGGTTCCGGGGCGTGCAGCAGCCGGCCCCGAGGTCGAGCATCCCCTGGTTCCAGGCCCAGGCGGCGCCGGCCGGGAGCCAGGCGTCGGCGGCTGCCTGGACCTCGGCGGGACGCAGCGACCGGCCGGCGCGCCGGGCGAGCACCCGGGCGACGTTGGTGTCCACGATGGCGGCGTCCTGCTCGA
This sequence comes from Acidimicrobiales bacterium, assembly GCA_016794585.1. NCBI lineage: Bacteria > Bacillati > Actinomycetota > Acidimicrobiia > Acidimicrobiales > Acidimicrobiales bacterium. The sequence continues at coordinate 3,635 of JAEUJM010000020.1, read as the reverse complement.
AGGCGAAGGCCAGGACGGCCCGGGCCGTGTAGGGACCGACCCCGGGGAGTGCCAGCAATTCGGTGAGCGTGTCGGGCACCGCGCCCGCGTGCTGGGCGACGATCGCGGTGGCCGCCCGGTGCAGCTGTACGGCCCGGCGGTTGTAGCCCAGCCCGGCCCAGTGGGTGACGACCTCGCCCTGGCGCGCGGCGGCGCAGGCGGCGGGCGTGGGGAAACGCTCGAGGAAGGCGTGGTACTTCGGCACCACCCGAGCCACCTGGGTCTGCTGGAGCATCGCCTCGCTGACCAGCACCGCCCAGGGGTCCCGGGTGCGGCGCCACGGCAGGTCGCGATGGGCCTCGTCCGCCCACGCGAGCAGGGCGGCCTGGTCGGGGCTCAGGGCTGGCGCCGGCACCAGTACACGGCGGTTCGGTACGGAAAGCCGAACGTCGCCCGGCCGGCGAGGTCGGGATGGGTGACCGCGAGGGCGCGCACCCGGTCGAGGGCCGCCGCCCGGGTGTCGTCGGGCAGCGCCGACACGAAGCTGGTCGACGCCGCCCTCCGCACGAGCAGATCGGCGTCCACGGGCTGCTCCCAGGACACGGTGGCCCGTTCCACCGCGCCGAAGCGCCCGCTGGCCCCGATGACATCCGCCCAGTTCTGGCCTTCGTCGTAGGGCTTGCCCGTCTCCCGGAACGCGGCGCTCGACTCGTCCTCGGCGGCACCCTCGACGAGCAGCTCGCCGAACTGACGCACCCATTCGACCGACTCGTCCCGGACGTTCCAGACCAGGGCGAGGGCACCCCCGGGGCGCAGCACCCGGGCCAACTCGGCCAGCGCCGCCGCGGCGTCGAACCAGTGGAAGGCCTGGGCCACGACCGCCGCGTCCACGCCGGCGTCGGGCAGCGGGATGGCCTCGGCGGTGCCGTCCAGCACCTCGGCCTCGGGTGCGAGGTCGGCCAGCGTGGCCCGCATCGCGGCGACCGGCTCGACCGCCACCACCTCCGCCCCGCTCGGGACGAGCAGCCGGGTGAGCTTGCCGGTCCCCGCGGCGAGGTCGAGCACCCGCCGACCGGGGCCGAGCTCGAGCGCCTCCGCGAGGAGGTCGACCACCTCGGGTGGGTAGCCGGGGCGGGCGGCCTCGTAGTCATCCGCACCCCGTTCGAAGCCTCGGGCGGCGGCGTCGTGGACGGTCATCGGTCGGCCTCCTGGGCGCGTCGGGCAGCGTCGACCGCGGTGGCCCATCGGGCGTAGCCGGCGTCGCTCGGGTGGTAGTCGTCGGCGGCGAAGAGCTCGCCCGGATCCCGTCGGAACGCCGGGCCGGTCTCGCCGGCGATGTCGACGTAGGTGCGTCCCGGCGCGGCGGCGAGATCGGCGATCACGGCGTCGATCGTGCCACCCCGCACGCCCGCGACGAAGCGCAGCGGCTGGGCGAAACGCGGGGTCGACCCCATGTCCGGCACGCCGAGCAGCACGACGTCGACGCCGTCGGGCAGGGCGGCCAGCACCTGCTCGTAGCGGTCACGGAAGTCCCCGGCGCGGGTGAGGTGGACGGTGTCGTTGGCGCCGACGCTGACGTAGACCGTGTCGGCGTCAACGGGGACGTCGTCGACCTGATCGGCCAGCACATCGTCCACCCTGGCTCCCGACACCGCCAGGACGGTCAGGTCGACCGGGTGGTCGGCGAGACCCGCAACCTGGCGGGGCAGGGCCTCGTCGGGAGCGGACGCGCCGACGCCGGCGGCGGTCGAGTCACCCAGCCAGACCACCCGCTCGACCCGTCCGTCGCGGGCGCCGCCCACCCGACCGTCGAGGTCGTAGGGCTCGCGGTCCGAGAGGTCGACCCCCCGGCGGGCAAGGAGCACCTCGCCGCCGAGCACCACGATGGAGGCGGCGACGAGGACACCGACCCCGACGGCCACCCGCGCCGCGATCCGGCCCACCCGCCGGGGGGAACCCGCGCGCGTGGACCGATCGGAGCTCGCCCTCTCCGCTCCCGCCGGCGCGGCCGGTTCGGCGTCGGGGCTCAGCCCTCGGACCAGATGCTCTCGTCGTACGGGCGCTGCCGCGGCGTCGCCGCGTCGCGCTTCCACACCATCACCTTGCGGCGGAAGTAGCAGACCTCCTCGCCGCGCTGGTTGATGCCCTTGGTCTCGACCGTGACCACGCCGCGGTCGTTCTTCGAGCTCGACTCCCGGACGTCGAGCACCTTGGTCTCGGCGTAGATGGTGTCGCCGTGGTACGTCGGTCGCTTGTGGGTCAGGGACTCGACCTCGAGGTTGGCGATGGCCGATCCGCTGACGTCGGGCACGCTCATGCCGAGCACCAGCGAGTACACGAGGTTGCCCACGACGAGGTTCTTGCCGTGGACGCTCTCGTGCTCGGCGAACCAGGCGTTGGTGTGCACCGGGTGGTGGTTCATGGTGATCATGCAGAACAGGTGGTCGTCGTACTCGGTGATGGTCTTGCCGGGCCAGTGCTTGTAGATGTCACCGACCTCGAAGTCCTCGAGGTACCGGCCGAAGGGGCGCTCGTACGTGGTCACAGGGGGCCTTTCTCGCAGTCCGCGTGGTCCCCTCGTTGTAGCCGCGGCTCACGGGGCGGGGCGAGGCGGGGCGAGGCGGGTGGGCGCAGCGGCGGGGTGGACCGGCGTGGCGGCGCGCTCAGTCGAGGCGCTCGACCACGAGCTCGACGTGGGTCAGCCAGCCGTCGGGCTTCCGGCGGGCGACGAGCGTGCTGCGGAACCGGGACGAGCCGTAGGTGGTCTCGGTCCTCGCCATGTCGTCCGACCCGGCGCCCGCGTGCATCTCGGACCGCTCGCCGTAGGCGGCCGTCATCGCCTCGTCGAGCGCTTCGAGCGACCGGCCCACCAGGGCATCGACGGGCACCTGGGCCAGGGCCGCCATCGCCGGCGACACGGCGGCGATGCGCTCGTCGCTCCCCAGCGCGATGGTGCTCTCGGGCAGGTCACCTGGGCCCCAACCGGCGGCGGCGGCGAGCTGCGCGTCGTCGAGCACCTGCGAGCTGATCCGGGGGAAGCCCAGCACGGGGTTCAGCAGCCCACCCTCGACGACCCGCTTGTACTGGTCGTCGAAGACCCAGCCGTTGCGACCGAGCTGCGGGCGCACCGTCTCGGCGAAGCGATCGAACGTCGCCCGCAGGTCGGTCCAGTCGTCCATGGCCTCGAGGCTGCACTCCAGGGGCACCTGGACGACGCAGACCTGTACGTCGACGTCGAGGCGGTCGCCGAGCAGGAGCAGGTCCCCGAGCTCGTGGTAGTTCTGCGGCATCAGGCAGTGGTAGATCGACAGCGGCGTGCCCCTCGTACGGCAGCTCGCCACGAAGCGCTCGAGGTTGGCGAAGACGGTGGCGTGGTCCGCCCCGACCCGCACCGACTCGTAGGTCTCCTTCGTGTAGCCGTCGATCGACACGTTGATCTCGCACCGCAGCGTCGACAGCACCCGCTCCACCCGGGCGCTCCACTGCGTCCCGTTCGTGGTGATCCGACACGGCAGGTCGGGGTTGAGCTCGGCGATCATGTCCCAGATCCGGTAGTACTCCGGCACCAGGAACGGCTCACCCCCCGTGAACGACACCTCCTGCAGGTTCGGGATGATGGCCTCGAGATCGCTGAAGAAGCTCTCGCCGTAGACCTT